>OMIV01000338.1 GCA_900299185.1 Planctomycetaceae bacterium | reverse complement strand
TGCAAACCAAACCCGCTGGTTGGGCCGATACCCGTACCGGCATTCAAGCTCAGCAACTTGGTCTTCAAGCTCAGCCGAGGATTGAGGTCGGCGCCATTGATCGTTGCCACGGCTGCGCTGTTGATGCCTAGGTCCGAAGCGACTCGCGATCCTGCGATATCCGAAATTGCGACGGTGCCTGTGGTCGGCGTAATTCGCAGGCCGCTTTGTGAGGTGGGTTCGATGTCGACCGTGACGGTGTTGCCAGAGGCCGAGAACGCTGACTCGATGCGTTTCTTGATATCGTCCAATGTTTCGGAGCCAGTTAGATCGACGTTTTCGCCAATTGTCGTGCTGCCGTCATCCACTGAGATTTGAATGATTCCGAGATCAACGCCGACGCCTCCATGTAAGTCGGCGATGCGAGTATCGAGTGTCAGTCCGACATTCAGATCCGTGCCACTGACGGTCGTCAGCGGATTGAATGCAGTGACGCCATCGATGTTGTTGGTGAGCTTCTCTTGATAGTCGAGAAACGATTCGATGCTGCCGTTGTCGCCTCGATAGCGGACTTGTCCCGAGCCGGCGTAATCGAATGGCGGTTGGCTGGACTTGTTGCCGCCAAACAGAAAGCGGCCTCGAAACTGAGTGTTGCCCGCATTGACGACGCTCTTCATCAACGCACTGACTTCGTTCGCGAGGGCATCGCGTTCGGTGTCGTTGGTTCCGGCGCTCATGCCCTGTAAGAGTAATGACTTCGCCGTGTTGGCCGCGTCGCCCACGGTGGTCAGCGCGTCTTCGGTGGCATTGAGCATCGAGCGATTCGTCTGCACGTTGGAAACGAACTGCTTCTTGCGCTCTAAGTTTTTTTGCAGGATGATGGTCTGCAGAGCCTTGGCCGGAGATTGACCAATCGTTTGAAACTGATGCCCGGTCGAAAGTTGATCCTCAAGATCTTGGAGTGCGAAGCGATTCGATTCGACATTCTTGGAGAGCCGCGCGCCAGCAAGAGCATTGGGAAGTCGACCAGGAAGGATGGGTCCAATCGCCATGATTAAAGCCCCAGAACTAATTGAAAGAGATCGTCGATGGTCTTGATGACTCGCGCCGATGCCGAGAACGCTTCTTGTGCTTGCATCAGCTTCACGGCTTCTTCGTCGAGGCTGACTCCCGAGTACTGATCGCGTTGGCTCTGCAACGAATCGCGAAACGCAGACAGTCCGTTGTAGGTGGCCTCTTCAGCGGCAGATCCTTGGCCTACGGTCGACACGATGTTGTCATAAAAATCACCCAGACTGACCGAACCGAGAGCCTTCACCGGAGCATCAAAGATTTGGGCCATCTTCATGAGGTTGGTGTTGTCAGACGGACCGCCGCCTTGGCCCGTGGCCAGCATCCGTTGGTCGTTCTTAACGATCGAGTTGACGTCGATGCTCGCGCTGGAGGAACCCGTAAAGAAGGTGTTGATGCCGAGTGCCGCCAGCACGCCGCTGCTGTCTTGGGAGAATGAGAACTCGAATTCTGGGTCGGACTTAATGGTGAGTTCACCGCGGGTATTGATGGTGGCCGAGACGTTGTCGACGGCATCAATGGCTGCGCGAAGATCTTCGAACGAGGTGTCGTTGCCGCCGAGTCCGTCGAGGTCGATTGCGATATTGGTCGACGTGGTGATGCCCGTGCTTTGGTTCTTGACCTTCAACGTGAAGCTGCCGTGATTCGGCGTGAAGGGCAGGCCGACCGCGTTGAGCGGCGATGTGGTATCGGCCAGACGTTGCTCGGTCGTTACGGACGTAAAGCCGGACGTGCCTTCGCCTGACGAGTGGATCTTGTTGAATTCAACGATGAAGTTGCCCGTCAACTTATCGAGCGAATCGATGAAGCCGCCGAAAATGTCGTCGCGCGCATCGACGACGCCTTTCAGTTCGCCGCCTGCTTGCGACAACTCGGTATTCGACTTGTCGAAATGCACCGACGTAATCAGTGCCCCTCGGTCCGTTTTGGTTTCGGTCTCCAGATACTGCGATCGATTGTTGATGAGCACGTAATCCGAACCGCTGTAGATATCGACGACGCCGTTTTCTTGTTCGCGGTAGTTGATTGGGAAGATTTGCGAGAGACGATTAAGGGCTTGGTAACGCTGAGATCTCAATGAACCGGCTTCGCTGGCGACCAGGCCGTTGGACTCCAATGAGGAGATCTGCTTGTTGAGCGACTTCACTTGGTCGATCAGCCGATTGCCTTCTTGAGTCAGATCGTTGATGCGAGTGGTTTGAGTCTCGCGAAGTTGATCAACGCGACCACGCAGGTCTTTGATCTCGGAGACCACCAGCTTGCCTTGCTCGATCACTTCCTTGCGGAGCGGTCCCTGCTCGGGCTGATTCACGGCTTCATTGAGTGACGAAACGAACTGGCTGAAGCGGCTCGATAGGTCGGTGTCGCCCAGTTCGCGGAGTTCCAATTCCAACTGCTTGTAGATGTCGTTGCGAGCCTTCGCGTTCTCAGCAGTCGAGTTCGAGGCTTGGATTCTCTTCTCCAAAGTATTGGTCGATCTGCTGATGAACTGCGGCTGACTTCACACCGCCGCCGACCAGCAAACCGTTGCGATAAAACGGACGATCGGCGTCGATGATCAGTTCATTGCGAATGAAGCCCGGTGTGTTGGCGTTCGCGATGTTGTCGCCCGCGATTTGCGCGGCGGTGCTATGAACCTCAAGAGCACGCTGCGCGCTTGAGAGAGCACCGAGCAAGGACATGACACACCTCTGAAACTGTGAGTGGGAACTGAATCGAGACTGGAATCGCCGTTACACCGAATGTTGGTTGCCGACACACGATCAAACGCGAGCGTCCAGCAGCACGCCGCCACTGC
>OMIV01000337.1 GCA_900299185.1 Planctomycetaceae bacterium | reverse complement strand
GTAGGGGCGAGGGGAGATTGGTGGAGTCCTGCACGTAGGGCGGCGAGCGCGGACTCGCTGGCGATCCTTCGTGGCCTGGCGGCTTTCACGGACTCATCCAACTGACGCAGCACTTCATGTCGCAGCTTTCCGAGCACGCTCAGCGGCACCATCGGCGCACCTTCGATGCGGGCTTCGAGCTGTCGCAACTCATACACCGAACCGCCCAAGCGACCAAGCTGCTCGCGCAAAGCCTCGACGCTCAACGCGTGTTTGCGAGCGGCTTCAAGCGGAGTCTCTGACGTCACTTCGCAGACCGCACCAGATTCAGCGCGACCTTGAATCAGCAACGGTGCTCCAACTGCGGCAACAACTTGCAGATCGAGCGGCACACGTCGAATCGGGTCGGCCCCCGAGTATGTCTCTCGCAAGCGTTTCGTTAGTTGCGGATCGTCGGTCTTCCAAATCTGCTGACCAGGCCAGAGTCGCCCGAAGTCGATTGAGTCACGACCGAACTCCAGATCGACGAGGCCGCTCGAAACCGGTTGCTCAAATCGTTGCCCATTCCGAAAGACGCCATAGACGCGACCGCCTTGCTCGTCCTTATTGATGCGGTCGCCTTCGAAGACGAGCCCGTCACCTGCTGCGATGGGAGCAGCCAACATGACCGTCAGTCGCTGCCCACGCACCATCTTCACTTCACCCAAGAAAATGCCGCGCTTCGATGAACTCGTACCCGGCACCAACATCTTGTGATCGCAGCCATTGAGCCATCCCGGTGAGAACCCGCGCGAGAACGACAGCTCCATCTCCTGCACTTGCTCGCGAGTGAACTTCACCGGCTGATTCGCCAAGGCGGCATCAATCGCGCGGCGGTAGTGCCGAGTGATGTTGGCCACGTACTCAGCCGTCTTCAGACGCCCTTCGATCTTGAAGGACTGCACGCCAGCCGCGAGCAACTGCGGGATGAGTTCAAACCCCGCGAGGTCTTGCGGGCTGAGCAAGTACTTCTGATCGCCCAGATCAATGAGTTCGTCATCACAAATCAGCTCGTAGGGCAAGCGGCAGGCTTGAGCACACTGGCCTCGGTTCGCACTCCGTCCGCCGAGAGACTCGCTCGTCAAACACTGTCCCGAGTACGCGACGCACAACGCTCCATGTACGAAGGCTTCCAGCGACATCTCGGAGTCGCGATGAATGTGATCGATCTCGCGAATCGCAAGTTCGCGCGGCAACACGATCCGCTCAATGCCCAACTCATCCGCCAGCTCGATGCACTCAGCACTCGTCAGCGTCATCTGCGTCGAAGCATGAATTGGCAAGTCGGGGCACAGCGACCGAATCAAACGGACGAGCCCCAAGTCCTGCACCAACACGGCATCCACGTCGGCGGCCGCGATGCGTCGGATGAGCTGCTCGGCTTCAGGCAGTTCGCTCGGGAAGATCAGAGTGTTGAAGGTCACGTAGCCGCGCACGCCGCGCTGATGGATGAACTGCATGATACGAGGCAGATCATCGGCGGAGAAATTGGTCGCACGAGCCCGCGCGTTGAAACCAGCGTCGAGCCCGAAGTAGATCGCATCCGCCCCATTCTCGACGGCGGCTTTCACACAATCCCAGTCACCAGCAGGAGCAAGCAATTCAGGCTTAGAAGTCACGGCCATGCGTCATTCAGTGTCGGTGGCAAGATCTTCCACAGCGAAACCAACCGCCGCGGATAGAAGCGACCTCGTAGCACAACCGCATCGACTCTGCGAGCGGCACGATGAGTTTGCAGTCACTCGGTGCCGTGAACTGTTCGGCGATTGCCAGGAGAACAACTCCAGTTCAAATCCACCGACGAGCGCATCACTAGATCATTGAAACGCTGAGGTCGCCAAGAGCGCCGAGGAAATACCAGAGAGACCGAATTTGATTGCTCCAATTCTCTCTGCGACCTCAGCGTGCTCAGCGTTTCAAACTTCCAGACCATGCCGTTCGTTGGGCGTATACGCTCTATTTACTTCAGGCGCCCGATTCAGCGACGGCCAACTGACTCGATGCATTAGTCGGAGCAGTCACAGCTTTCGATACGCTGAGATTGCCAGCGTTCTGCAGTTGCTCGCTGAGTAACTCAACTTCCAATTGCAGTCGGTACTCGGGCCAATCGGCGATCGCATAGGACGCTTCTTCCAAGCTGCAGTCCATCGCTTGTCGATAGGCCATCACCGCCTCGGCCTTTTGTCCGTGCTCAAGTAACGCATCGATGCGCGGCACCAGTTCGCAACCACTCGTTGGCTTAAATGAGAAAGCTTCGAATGCAGTTCATCCAACGAACTCTCCGTCTTTCTCCATTGGCAGCGCGCGGTTCTCAGAATGAAGGTGATGGCGAAGACGCCGCCAATGGCGAGGAACGCCAACAATGAAGGCAAGCCGGCTCGCTTCAACTCAGGGTCAGCGATCGCCGTATTCAAGCCCGCTTGATAGATGTCCGACGAGAACGTCGTCGCGAGCTTGCCGACTGCTGCGCCAAAGCCAATCGCTACGAAGCCCAATAAGGTCGCTCCGATCAACCCCCAAGCCCGGCTCTTGGCTCGCGCTAAACAGTGATGCCGATAGACCAACCACCCGGCAAAGCAGACGGTCAACGTGGCGGGCAGCATGCTCGCCAGCACCTGCGCTGGCAGATAGAGCTTCGTCGCTGGCCCGGCCAAGGCCGAGTAGATCATCGCCAGTCCGGCGAGCCCCAGATTGAGTTCGAAGACCAGCAGCAAGATCTCTGCCAACCGGAAGGACAGTTTGAATTTCTTAGGCATGGCCACTTCTCCGTCTGCATGTTCGAGACACGGTTGTGTGTGTGGTGCGAAGCGTCGCGTTCGTACTGGTTGTTGGTTTTTGGTTAGACCGAAAAACGTTCCGGCGGAGCGTTCGCATCAGGAGTACGTCCTGAATGCAATCGCCCCTCACCCCCCGG
>OMIV01000336.1 GCA_900299185.1 Planctomycetaceae bacterium | reverse complement strand
GTCTCGTGGGCTCGGAGATGTGTATAAGAGACAGGTACTACTTGCCGTCGCGCGTGCTGAGGAACTCCAGCAAGTCTGCAACTTGCTGGGCCGTCATATCCTTGAGCAGTAACTCGGGCATGATCGACTGGCGCTGCGGGGCGAGTTCTTCGATCATGTCGGATGGGATGCGCACCTCTTCGTCCTTTGCATTTCTCAAGACGATCATGTGCTGCTTGCGATCGACGAGCAGGCCCGTCTGAGATTTGCCGTCGTTCGTGATGACGATGTAGCTCACGTACTTCGGGTCGATGACTTTTGATGGCTCCAAGATGCTGTCGAGGATTTGAGCTTTGCTGTTCTTCTTAGCGATCGCGCTCAGGTCCGGGCCGAGCTTGCCGCCAACTTCGCCGATCTTGTGACAGTTCTTACAGGCGATGCCCGTGGTGTTGAAAAACAACTCGCGGCCTTTGTCGGCGTCGCCTTTCAGCGCGAGCAGTTGCTCGGCCTTCACGCTTGAGCCCAGTCGCTTGATGCGTTTCTCGGGCGGCAGGAATTGTTCGAAGAGATCGCGGATCGAGATTTCAGTTTTCTTCGAAGCGGCTTCAAAGATGCTCTCTTTGACGGACGAAGAAAACGTCCCTTCGAGCACCGCCGCTTGCAGAGCGATCGCGTTTGGCAACGACGAGAGCAACGTCGTCAACGCAGCTTCGCGATCTTTCATCCGCTGAGCCTTGCGCCCAGCAGCCTCGCGGTCGTCTTGCTCAGTCGCCTTCGCGCGGTCTTCGTCGGTGATCGTACCCTGACCGCGCGGGATCTCTTTGTTCGCGGCGCGGAACTCGGCATTGCGCCGGTCGTTCGCACTCCATTGCGCGATCTTGCGAATACGCGCCGGTGCTCCTTCGGCATCCTTCTTGAGACCGATCTGGTCGTCAGTGTCTCGCAGCTTTGCGATCTGAGTGGCGACATCGATCTGCGGCGGGAGTTGTCGGATCCAGTCATGAATCAACCGCCGACCAAGCGGGTCGACGATCTCGGACCCGATATGCGGCATGCGTCCTGAACCGGTCTTTGAGACTCGATAGAACAACGTCGAGCGGAACGGGTTGCCCGGCGCGATGATCTTCGCGTCGGTGATCTCGAACGTGCCTTGCGTCGGCTTTGATTCGATCGCCTTCATCTCGGCCAGCGAGATCTCTTCGCGCAGTTCGATGTAAGCCGCACCACCGCCGCCGGTGCGATGACAGTGAGCACAATTTGCATGCAGATAAGCGCGGGCTCGAGCTTCGAGCGACGCATGCTCGTCATGAGGATTCGCCAAGCGAGCGATCTTCAAGTGCGGCTCGGGGATGAGTTTGTCATCGTCGTCACGCAGCTCGATGACGCCTGCGGATTGCAGTTCGTCGAGCTGATTGAACTCATTCCGCTGAGGACCGGCGGCTAGCGCCTTGCCGCTCACGACATTCAATTGCCTCGGGTTAAACGCCAGCGAGTACTCGGCCCATTGGTTGTGACAGCGCACGCACTCCATGCGACTGGGGAAGTGCCATGTTTGCTCGCGCTTCCCGCCGGGAACGGCTGCATCAACGACGCTCAGCGTGATGTCGCGGCCATTGCGCTCGACGAGTTCCGCGTCGGTCTGCTCGTCGTTCCAGGCGTAGGTGTAGCCGCGCCAAAAGCGGCCATCGAAGTGGAGCAACTGCGTCTCGACGCGGCGCGATGACTCCGCTTTGCCGTGCTCCATTTCGAGCGAAAGCGTCTTCGCCAACACACTGTTCTTCGGGAACGTCATCGAGCTTTGAAACATCGTGCCTTCGAAGTTGCGTTTGCCGGACAAGAGTGCGACCGGCTCATCAACGGGCACGCCGATGAAACGCTCTGCCGTCGCGAAGTCGGCCCATTGCTCGACCGCGATATCGAACTTCCTCACGCCAGAAGACGGCTTGAATTGCGGACCTTCAAACAGTCCCGTCTGACTCAGCTTCGTAGGGAACGATTGATTCGCCGCGATCGCCGGGTTCGGGACGATCTCATGCACGGTGCCGTTGTCGAAGTCGAGTAAGAACAATTCCCCGTCATGATCTTCGGCGACGTCGACGAGCCGCACGCCGGACTCGATCACGTCCTTCATCGGGGTCATCGCTTGAGTGGTCTCGTCCCACTTCGAACCCCAGATGCGCCGCGTCTCCCAATCTCCGAAGAGATATTGCCCGACAAGCTGTGGATGCTTCTTGCCGCGATAGACGTAGCCGCCAGTAATAGAAACTCCATCGGTGTGCGGAATCTCGATCAGCGGCGGGATGATCGGAGTCGGCCCGACTTTGCGTTCGGGATGAACCTGCTGCCGACCTTCGACGATGCTCCAACCAAAGTTCGCGCCGCGTGACGCTTTGAAGACAAGTTCCCACAACTCCCAACCAACATCGCCAATCCACAGATCGCCGTTCGCGCGATCGAACTTCATCTTCCACGGATTGCGCAAGCCGTAGCACCAAATCTCGCCGCGTGCTCCGGGCAGATCGACGAACGGATTGTCCTTCGGGATCGAGTACTGCTTGCCCTCATCGGGATGATCGACGTCGATGCGGAGCACGCTCGAAAGCAAGTTCGTGACGTCTTGCCCGGAGTTGAGTCCATCAGGCGGGTTCGCAAAGCCGCCGTCGCCCGTCGAGATATAGAGATTGCCATCCGGCCCGAAGCACAAGCAGCCGCCGTTATGCCCGCCTTGCAGCCAAGTGATGACGACCTCTTCGCTCTCGGGGATCGCGACCGGCGGATCGGTCTCGCTGACCTTAAACCGCGAGACGCGCGTGCCGTCGGGCAACTGCCCCTTCTCGCCGCGCACGACGTAAGTCACATAGACGAAGCGGTTCTTCTCGAACTGCGGATGAAACGTGAGCCCATACAACGCTTCAAGCCCTTTGACCGGTTCGTTGTTGATGCCGGGCTTTTGATTAGCCGTCTTCGCAGGCGGAATGATCTTCGTCACATCGAGAAACGGCTCGGCCTTCGTCGCGTTGCGGTCCTTTTTGAACGAGTACACCGAACCGCGTTGCTCGCCGACGAACCAACGATCGGAACCCGGAGCTGTCACGATTACTACCGGGTTCGTGAAGCTGATGTTGGGATAAGCGACCTGCTCAGCAAACGGAGCCGGCTCTTCGGGCCGCCCGACGACCTTCGACGTCTTCCAAACAACGCGGGGCTTGATGGTGAGGTTGGGGCTGACGAGTTCCGGCTTCGACGGAGCATCAGCCTGAGCCTGAGCAAGTTCATCACTGATGATGGGCTTGTGGGCGATGAACTCTATCGGGGCGTTGGTCGCCGAGTGTTGGGACGAGACTTGGCCGATCGTGATCGCTGCTCCGATCAAGCACACCGCCAACACGGGCACGACCCATGCTTGGTTCTGATTCATGTGACCCTCGCCTGCTGAGAAACTCTCGACATAGCGAGTCCGATCAAGTGGCTCGCCCGAGCCACAAACTGTGGAGCGACTCCCTCGAAATGGCAAACCGGGGATGCTTCATCAACAGTCCGCGCGGATGCGGTCCAGTGCATGATTAGACCATGTCACGACGCCGCGTTTGACCAGCGCCGTCAGTCATGCCGGAGTGGTGCGTATCAGCGGCGGGCTCGGACGTAGCGGACGCCGAGCGTGATCAGGCCGACGACGAACGTCAGGAAGCCGAGGCTTCGCAGTGGTTGCGGCAGCACGACGTAGACGATGACGCCGACTGCGATCAGCAACCAAGCCACGGGCTTGCTGTTGTCGTTCTTCCAATTGGAGCGCAGGAACAAGACCGCGAAGGTTGCTCCGACTCCCAACCAAACAGCCAGCCACAACAGACCAAAGCCGGTTTGAACCACGTCGCGCGAACGCAGTTTCAACGCCAACTTGGGAGCACCGCTGACCTTCGAGAAGATCAGCTCTTGTTCTTGGCCAGGCAGTTCGATGGGCAGGCTGAGTCCGCCAATTGCGGTCCATGTTTGAGGAACGGCTACTCCACCTTGGGCTAGCGGTGCTTCTGTCGCCGCGACGGCTTCGGCTACGAGTTCATTTCCAAGCATGGGCTGATTTGGTCGCTGAGGTGGCAGTGCTTGTTGGACTGGCATGCCACCAGCGATGCCCCCTCCGAAGCCACCGCCACCTTGTTGGCCGAGAACTGGGTTATTGGTGACATTCAAGCCGCGACCAAACTGCGGGTTGCTGGAGTTCGGCAGTGGCATGCCGCCGGGATTCGAACCTGGGACAGCTTGTCCTTGCAAACCGAAACTATTTTGGAAGCCACCGCTGGGCCCGCTACCTGCACCACCGAATTGGTTGCTTCCAGGAGCTAATGGCACTGTGGGGTTCGGTAAGGCCAAACCATTTTGATTGGCCCCAGCATTCGCATCGAACTGTTGAACTTGTTGCTGCATCTCGACCGAGTCATTCAACGACTTCAGTCGAGAAAGCGATTGCTCGCGCTGCGCCGCTCGATTCGAGGTTTGAGGCTTGGCAGCCGGAGCTTGTTCGACTTCCTTCTTGCCCTTGGTTTCAACCGGTGCCTTCTTAGTTGCACCCGTGGGCTGGCTGATGTCCCCGTCACGCAGCTCTAATCGGAATGACAATCCCAGATCGTCTTGGCGTCCGGACAAATCACCGAGCGCGCCGACAACAAGATCGAGCGTGCCGTTGCCGTTGAGATCTTCGCCCGCATCAAGCACACCGTTGCGGTTGATGTCTTCTGAATTCGCCAGCCCCAGTTGCCTGAGGTTGCCGATCGAATTGAGGTTCAACACGGCGTCGTTGTTTTCATCGACGACCGACCGGCCTTGCTGACCCTGTTGGCCTTGTTGTCCGGCCATCGCCCCTTGCTGGCCGTTGCCAATGACAGAGCCAAACCTGGGGACGTAGAACGAGTTCGCTTGCTCTTGCTGCACGATCGCGAAGTTGTCTCGGTTCTGCGCGAGCTTCTCGGCAAACTGACGTCGGCTGGATTCGAACTCGACGTTGGTTGAACTCGAACGACTGGCGGCGGCGATCTTCTGTTCGATCTGATAGAGGTTGCTGAGTGCCAGACCTTGCTGCTTCAAATTGTTGCGAGCTTGAATGCGCCGTTCGGACTCGCTCATGCGGCTCATGCTCGAGAACTGCGACATCAACTGCTCGCCGTCTCGAATCCAGTTGCTCGCAATGTACGCGTCAACTTCGTCGCGATCGGTTGGCGTTACGTTGGTCCGCACGCCATCGTCGATCAACATGGCATCAATGCCCTTGGGCACAAACACATGCCACACAGTCTTGGCGACGGGGATGCCGTACTCGGGACTTTCTTGCTGAGTAATGACATCGGCTGCGGGCAGATCGACATCCAGGCTGAGCGGGAAGACACCTCGTGGAAGTCGCGAGGCTAATTCACCGGCATAGACCAGCTTCACCTTGAAGGAGAGATCGGACGCATTCGACTTCGGCAGTGGAATAAGTTGCACATCGATGTCAGGAGCTTCGCCACCGTCTTTGGGCAAGCCTTTGATCTTGGTGCGAACTGCTCGTGATGGAGCATCGGACACAAACACAGACAGCAGTCGGGACTTCTCTGGCATGCGCACCGCGAGAAACTGTCGACGTCGATTGCGAATGGAGTACTCAGCCTGTCCTCGCCAAGTGCCGTCTGCCGCGAGCACTAACGACAAGTCGGCCAAGTTCACCGACGCAGGAGCACCGGCCTGTTGTTCGAGCCGACGAATATCCCACGCGGGCAACTTAGAGCCGTGTCGAATACGAAGGATCTCTGCCGCTTGTTGCTGAAGTTCCTTGTTGACGACGATCGGAATGTCTTCAGCAGGGACGGTTTCAATGTCCTCACCGTGCGATGGCTTCAACTGCATCTGCGATTGATTCACCAACATCGCGAAGTGACGTTGAGTGGCCAGTGGTCCGAGCTCGCCGGGCGTGCCATCAGGCGTCAGTGCCGGCTGCAAGAACTGTACGTCGGGAGCGTCGATGCGTTTGGCGGCGGGAGGCAACGTGGCGACGGCGAGCGCGAAGTATTCGTTCGGAACCGCGTCCCACAATGTGACCGTCCAACGGATGACTCCATCAACTTCGACGGACTTCACATCACGCAGGCCCGCGCCCTTAATGGTCAATCGATCCTTGAGCCACACCGGCGTCGTGAACCAGAACGAGTCTGCGGCGGCGTTCGAGACCTTCCACTTCAACGCCAGCGAGTATTCGACCGTGGTGTCAGTCACTGTCGTAATTACGACACTGTCGGCTGTCAGTCGCGGTTGCGAGATCAGCAAGTCAAACCCCAGCGGCAGTACGTCGAGTGCCGAGGACGAGAGTGCAAACTGCGGCGGTGTCGGTTGCTTGCCAACAAGCTGGGCCGGGAGTTGGTTGGCGGCCACGGACCTCCAACCATCGAACTGAGTCATCGTCGCCACGTATCCGGCATCAAACCAAATGGCAGCGCTGGTGTTCTGAGTGGCCATCTCTAACGGCTGAGGAACCAAGACTTCCGCGATGGCATCATCGGGGCCTTTGACTTGATAGCCCTGCATCACGACTTGGGCCTTGCCCGTGAGTGGCTGCGTGAACTCGATGGTGAGCGTGCGAGGATTCGCGCCTTCGCCGGGAGTCAGGAACCAGTCGGCCATTGATGTCGCCTGCACTTCAGACGGGCGATAGCTCTCGGGCAGTTTGAAGGTGATTGATGGTCGAGCGGCGCGGCGGAACTCCAAATCAAACTTGCTAGCAATCAGTACCTTGCGGCGCGACACCTTCACGGCATGAGACGATGTGGCCACGGACTCGGCTGCTTGCCGAGCAACCAGAACTTGCGCGGTGGCAGGTCGGGTCGAGAACGCGAAGCCCATGCGGAGGCTGGCTGTGGGTTGCGACTTCAAGAGTTCGTTGAATTGAGTCGGTGCATTCAGCTCGACTCGTCGCATGCCGGCTTCTTGTTGACTGCGGATGGAGAAGTCATCGGTAGCCAGCACGCCGACTACGCCGGACTCGCGCGTGACGTCTAACGGGCGGACGGTGCTCAGCGTGAGATTGGTCGATTCATCACCCACCAGTTGTTCTTGGAACAATTGAAACTGCAACTCGGTGGCGGATTGAATGGGCGGATTGAAGAAGACTCGCACGCGTTTGGCGTTGGCGTCTCCAGTCAGTTCCCAACCGGCCAAGTTGGGGCCAGCGATACGTTGCAGCAACGTGCTCTTGGGGAGTTCGAATGTGGCATCGGCCAATGTTCCTTGAGGCACGTTGATCACCATGCGCGTGGCGTGGCTGATCCCCGCCGCATCAACCAACACTCCGGTGGTCGAGTCGATATTTACGATCGAACTAGCAGCGGCTTGTTGCTGAGGCGGATTCCAAGCCACGTTCAGAGGTTGGTTGTTTCCCACTGGGATCGACACAAACGTCGCGTCGTTTTGTTCCAGACGACGATAGGCACTCGTCGAACCATTCACGCGGACTTGCAAAGTCTTCTGCGGCAACTGAAAGACGACCGTACCGGACGGCGCGGGGAACTGCGGCAACGTGAACTGGCCGACGGCTCCTTCGACTTGAGCTGCGATCGCGAACTCAATCTCCAACTGATGAGATCCGACCTTGTCGAGGACCACGTCCAATACTTTGCGACCTTCGACCTCGCGGACCTGCAACGGCGCGGCTTGTCCGTTGAGCTTCGCGGCGGTAATGGCAATCGCGTTCAACGGCAACGAGACGACGGATTGCTCGTTGCGGAAGTTCTGCAACACCAATGCTGCCTTCACCAACGCGGCGGCGGCGAGTCGCTCGGTCTTGGGGCGCAGTTGCACGTCGTATTGAGCCGAGGCCACCAACGATGAAACGCTGGCTGGTGGAATGATGCGCTGATCGGGATTGGCCAGATTCCAAAGTTGGAAGAACAGCTCGTTCGAAAGCAGTACTCGGTCAGCCTTCGTGGGATCTTTGGCATCTTCCAGGGGAATGATGATCGTCTTCGAATTGTCGATGACGGGATCAGGCTTCTTGTTAACGGTCGCGGGCGGTTGAGCGTTCGCTGACGAGGTCAACAACGCGAGACCTAACAACGCTGCGGCTTGAGCAGCACGCTGGCCGCAGAGTCGCTTTTGCCAGGCACCGGCATAGATCAGCAATCCGCGCCCGCTCCACAACAGACCGGCGATCAGCGAGCCCACGAAGATGCCGTCGAGCACGACATGGCAACTCGGCGGAGTGGCTGCAACCAGTCCCAGCGGCCCGGTGACACCAAGCACCGCCAAGAGTCCTCGCCAACGCGCCGCGACTTTCAAGCCCCTGTCTCTTATACACATCTGACGCTGCCGACGAAGGCTTAGGTGTAGATCTCGGTGGTCG
>OMIV01000335.1 GCA_900299185.1 Planctomycetaceae bacterium | reverse complement strand
GCTGGCTTAGGAGTTCGTGCCATGAATCATCGTCTGTTGCGTCACGTCGTGCTTTTCAAGTTCAAGGCGGAAGTCTCGAAGGAGCAAGTCGACGAAGTCGTCAAAGCTTTCGGTGGTCTGCCGAGCAAGATCGACGCGATTGCCGAATTCGAATGGGGCACCGACGTCAGCGTGGAGAACAAGTCAGAAGGCTTTACCCACGGCTTCGTCGTCAGCTTCCGCGACGCCAAAGGTCGCGACGAATACCTGCCTCATCCGGCTCATCAAGAGTTCGTGAAGCTCGTCGGCCCACGCATCGACAAAGTGCTGGTCTTCGACTTCTGGGCCGGGAAGTAAGCTAAGGAGTCGGCAGCGGAGACACATTGCTTCCGCTGCCGACATTTGTCCGCGACGTTTTGGTCGCGTTTGCTTCACCGTTCGTCGGGACGGTGAATTCTTCAAGCTCTTCTCGTCCATCTTCATGAATCACGAGATGGGCCTTGGCACCTCGGCCTTGTTCGAAGTGGCTCAGTGCTTTGCGCAACAGAGTCGACGCCGTTGAGTTTAGACGAAATGCGTAGTTCGGATCGTTGTCGATCGTGTCCCACGCGTTGTCGGCAACATAAAGCACTTCGCCATTCGAGACTGCGAGCCGTCGAGCAGAAGTCCCATCGCCAAATTTCAGGTGGATGTCGAAGAACTCGTCGCACGACATCCAATCGTCGTCGTACTCCGAGGGGCTCATGAGAAGCAGTTGGAGTTCGCTGCAAAGTTGCCGATTGCGACACACCACCTTCGCGTGCGGAAGCTTCCATTCGGCGAACTCAAACGAAGTGATTCAGTCACTGCCTTCTATGAGACGAGTAAACCGATCAGGTCTAGCGAGCACCAAGTAACCGACAAGCAGGCCCATCAAGCACAGACACAAGAAGATTGCGAATTGCTTACCTTCGAGCTTGCTCGAAATCACATTGCTCGCATGCTCTTGTGGCATTCTCGATTGACCTACTTCAATTGCTTGTCGGCGTAGTCCAAGAACGCTTTCCAGTCTTCAGCGTTCATAGAGTGCTTGCCGCCTCGGATGAAGTAGCCCAGCTTGCTATTCACGAGCACTCCCAGTTCGGGCATCTCTTTGGCCGCCAGTCCCTCGACGCCCAGGAATTGATAGACCGGGGCAGCGGCTTGTTGAACTTCGAACTGACCGCTGGGGTTGGCCCACTGATCTTCGATCGCGTTCGAAAGCAACACCGGACGCGGAGCACACAACGCGACGAGACAGTTCTGGTCGAACGGCAGCTTGTCGACCTGCTCGTTGAACTCGGGGAACGTGTCGTTGAACCAGTGCGGGAAGACGTCATTGATTCGCTTCACGGGCTCGCCAATCTTGCCGCGACTCGGAGCCGTCCCGCCGCAACCCGCTTGATGCGGAATCGCGAGTGCAATTCGGTCATCCATCGCCGCAGCCAGCAACACGGTCTTGCCCAGTCGTGAGTGACCCACGCACGCGATGCGCTTGGAGTCGACCACGTCTTCGGTCAGCACATAGTCGACAACGCGATGAATGCCATAAGCCCACGCGGCGATCGAACCCCAGTCGTGCTTACCGAGTTGCTTCTGTCCGGGCTTCAGGAAGTGGGGATGCACGCCGTCGGTGAAGTCATGCTTATCGGGATCAACGTCGCCGTAGTAGTACATGGCGATGGCGTAACCGCGATCGATGATCATCTCCAGATTCCAGACGTCAGCTTGCTTGCCGCGTCCTTCCTCTGTTGCATGCTCGTCCTTCACGCCGGGGCAATTTTTCTGACACCACGACTTCGGCAAGCTGACTGCGGGATCGGCGATAGCCGTATGGTTGCCACAGAAATTGATGGCGACCCACGTCGGCACCTTGCCTTTGCGCTGGTTCGGATAGACGAACAACACGCCCACCGGCGGCGTGCCTTCGGGGCCGAACTTGATCGTCACGTCCTTCAGCGTGGCCTTACCGCCCAGAGCTTGTTTGTTCTCAGCATTGACCGTGGCCGTGACTTTGGTCGGCTCGGGTAAGAATCCATACATGTAATGCTGGAAGAGAGCTTTCAGCTCGGGCTTTCGCTTCTGCTCCCACTGCTCTTTGGTCGTGACCTTCGAGCCATCCAACATCGTCAGCGGATCAGGCAGGTTGGGATTCGACTTGAGTTCCGAAACGGGTGGAAAGTCGGCGGCGGCAGCGGTCAGCGCCAGCAACAGCCAGCAGGCTCCCGTTGAGAAAAGACGCTTCATGCAGAGGGCTCCTAAGAGGACGTGGAATGGACATGAAGACTATGAAGAGTGCCGCGCATCATGGCGACTGACTGATTGGCCGAGGCTCGCTTTTGATGAGCCCCCGCTCGTCATTCTACGTCCTTCGTTGGAGCGATCGTCTTGAAGGCGAAGATGGTGGCGGACAAGTCTTAACTCAGCGTTCTCGGCTTCCCTGTGGTGAAAGAATTACTCACCGCAGAAGAGCCCAGGACGGGGAGATCTGCGTTTTGGCGGATCGTTCTAGACCTCAGCACCGGTGAAGAGTGGCTCGATGAATTCGCCTCGGTTGAGTTTCCCTCGGCGGCCGAGCCGGTCTTGGACTTCTGAGTCTGGGTCGATCCCAAGCAGTTGATAGACCGTCGCTCCGACATCGTTCGGCGAGAACGCTCGCGTCACGGGATAAGCGCCCGTGTCGTCCGAGCGACCGATGACTTGACCGCCTCGCACACCTGCTCCGGCAAAGACACCGAAGAAGCATGGCCCCCAATGGTCTCGGCCCGCTTGAGCATTGATCTTTGGAGTGCGTCCAAATTCTCCCAGCATCATCACCAAGGTGTCATCGAGCAGACCGCGTTCGGTGAGATCATCCAGCAGCGCGGACACCCCGTTATCGAGCGGTGGTAACAGTCGACCTTTCAACGTCGGGAAGATGGCTCCGTGATTGTCCCATGTTTGAACGCGGCCCATGTTGACCTGCACGATCGGAACACCGGCTTCGACCAAGCGTCGCGCAATGAGCAGCGATTGACCATCGGTCGTGCGGCCATAGCGGTCTCTGACGGCATCGGGTTCGCGATGCACTTCAAACGCTTGAGCCAACCGGCTGGAGGTCAGCATGGAGACAGCGAGCTCTTGATCCTTTTGCAGCCGCAGTGATTGAGCGGCCTCGCCCAAATTGGTCTGTTGCCGATTGATCTCGGACAAGAGCCGATGCCGTTGCTCCAGTTGACTGGCCGTGATGCCCGGAGCCAGCGTCAGAGCGTCAACCTTGAAGTCGGGCTTGTTGGGGTCACCTGTGATTTGCCAGGGATCGAAGTTCGCTCCCAGAAAACCAGCATGTTGACCAGGCCATGTCAGCGGGCCTTCGCGCAGAAACGTCGGCAAGTTCACGCCGCTGGGAAGTCCATCATGTCGTGGCTTCAGGAAAGCGAGCGCACTGGAATAGCTCGGCCAGTCGTCGCGAGACGCAACCTTGTCGAAGAATCCGCCCGGCTGCTTCTCGCCGGTCAGCGCATGATGGGTCGACATCAAAT
Organism: Planctomycetaceae bacterium; assembly: GCA_900299185.1. Classification (GTDB taxonomy): domain Bacteria; phylum Planctomycetota; class Planctomycetia; order Planctomycetales; family Planctomycetaceae; genus AM-0621. Next base: position 8,623 of record OMIV01000335.1, on the reverse strand, counting down.
GGTTGTTGTCGTTGTGCGAGAGCGAGCGGACGACGGCGTACTGATGAGCCCGCGCTGCGAGCTTCGGGAGATGCTCACAAATGGAATAGCCGGGGATCGACGTGGCAATGGGTTTGAACTCGCCTCGGATCTCAACAGGGGCGTCCAACTTCATGTCGTAGGTGTCATGATGACTTGCAGCTCCGGTCAAAAACACGATGACCAGAGACTTCGGCGAGCCCGTCTTATTGACTGATCGAGTCTCTGCAGCGGCTCGGCGACTGGCGAATAACGAGGGCAACCCAAGTCCCATCGCGCCCGAGAAGCCAACTTGCAACGCGTCACGGCGCGACCAACCTGCGGGATGATGGAGATGGTTCACGGGCGAGATCCTGTCGAGGCGAGGCGGGTGATCGGGCGGAAAATGTAATCGTCGGAGAGAGCGGGGCTCGGTGCCTGTTGCTCATGCTTGGTGTTGCGAGCTGAGAGTAAGTGGCGAACCGAGCGGCGTAGGTTAGGCAGTTCGACCTCGTGTTTGGCAAGTCGCAAATGAGTGTTGCTGCCGTCGTCGCTCAAATGAGTGACTGGTATTCGTCAAACACGGCATCATTGAGCGAAGAGCTGAGGTCGAAAGTTGTCGGTCGATTCGAACCGAGGTTGCGAATTATTGAGCCGACTTGAGAGTCACTCCGCGTTGCTTCAGTGCCATTTCGATTTCGGTCTGATCGATCTTTTCTGGATCAACTAAGGCCGTGGCTTTGCTGGACTTAAAGCTGGCCGTGGCCTGCTCGACACCCTTCAGTCGAAAGATGATTTCATAGACCGCTAACGAGCAGGCTTTACAGTCGAGCCCGACGATCGGCAGTTCGATCAGCTTGAGCTTCTCTTTGGGAATCGTTCGCAGCGGCTTCACTCCAAACGTGTGCCGCGAGACGTTGCGAACTTCGTTGTCGAATCGCTCGATGACTTGCTCGGGCTTGGCACCGGGAAACTCTTTGGCTGGGTCATAGTCAAACGTGGCTTCGGCATTCGCGTAGTCGATGCTGACCAACTTGAACTTCGCCAGCTTTTGTTCGCAAAGGACTTTGAAGTCCTGCTCTCGCTCGGGGCAAAACAAGCCCGTGATCTGATGCTTGATGAGTTTAGGTTCGGCAGGTTTGTCGTCGGCTGATACGAGTCCAGGAGAGATCACCACCATCAGCCCAACGAGCAAGAGGCGAATGAGTTTGAAAGTTGTCCGAGGCATGACGAATCCTGAGTGATCTTCAAGGAGTGATGTTGTTGTTGAGCAGTGTCGGCGTCGGGCTTTGCTGAGAATGCTTAATCGTTTGAGGAAGTAAGTGAGAGACTGGCCACAGATCAAACACAGATGAAACACGGATAATGACTTAGAAGTGACGGACTGACTGTGGTCGATCTGGCATTTCCAGCATCAGAGTCCTCATCGAGTTTGGAACAAGTCGCTTTGGACAACTTCGTGAATCAAGGTCTTGATGCCTCCGCCTTGCTTTTGCGTGTTGCTGACGACGCGTTGAATCGCATCTCGATCACTGAACGTGAGGCCGCGACCAATCGAGTAGATCGTCAATCGCTGGGCCATGTTGGTCAGCAGTCGGTTCGAATCGGCGGCGACGAGTTTTTGAAACTCGAGCACATCCTTAAAGGGCCGACCGTCGGGCAATGACCCTGATACGTCGACTGTGGGGCCGAGCTTAAAGCTGATGCCAATGAAGGGATCGATCTTGCCGCGAGGAGCTGCGTCGCCCTCCCCGATGGATCGATAGCGGCCGCGTTGGCCTCCAATGACGTCGAAGGCTTCGAGTGCAAAACCAGGCGGATCAATCTTCGCGTGACACGCGGCGCAAGCCCTGTTGTCGCGGTGCTTGGCGAGCTGCTCGCGGATTGTCGTCGCGCCGCGAACATCGGGTTCAACGGCCGCCACGTTGGAGGGCGGCAAGTCCGGTGGCAGGCCGAGCAAACGGTCCATCACGAACGCGCCGCGCGGTACGGGCGACGTCGTCGTTCCATTCGCCGTGATCTTCAGAATGGCAGCTTGAGTGAGAAACGGACCGCGCGGGTTGTCAGGCGGCAAGTCAACGCGGCGCATCTGCGAGCCCGTGACTCCTTCAATGCCGTAATGGGTCGCGAGCTTCTCATTGAGCATCGCGAAGTTGGATTGAATGAGATGGCTGGCACTCAAGTTCTTGTCGAGCAGCTCGCGAAAGTACGCGCGAGTTTCCGCGACCATTGAGTCCTGAAGGTAGGGGCTGAACTCGGGATAGAGCTTCTTGTCGGCATCGTTGGCGGCGATCGCTCGCAGCTTCAGCCATTGGCCTAAGAAGTCTTCGACGAACCTCTGCGACTTTGGCGACGACAACAGGCGATCGACTTCGGACTTCAAAACATCGGGCTGGTGCAACTTGTCACCAGCAGCAAGTTCCATGAGCCGATCATCGGGCATCGAGTTCCAGAAGAAGTACGACAAGCGGCTGGCGAGCGCGTAGTCGCTCAATGATCGTGACTCTGTGGCAGGTGTGTCCGACTTCGCCGGAGCAGGCGAGTGATAGAGAAACGCGGGCGAGCACAATGCCAAGCGATAACTCCAACGCATGGCTGTCTCGAAGCAATCTCCCGCCTTGAGTCGCTCGGATACTTGATCGACGTATTGCTGTCGCTCGGCATCTTCAACCGGACGTCGAAACGCTTTTGGCAAGAACTTCGCCAGCAGCTTGTCAGCGTCGACCAATGGCTGCTCGCTTTGCACGGTCCACAGACCTTTGATTGGGTCCGCGACGTTCTTGCCCATGAACATCTTCTGTCGATGTGCCTCGTGCTTCGGAGGCCGAACATTGGGATGGTCTTTGGCGATGAACTCGACGAGCGGCAGATCACCGAACAATCGCTTGTGGCTTGGTGGTGGCCAGCTTTCGAACAGCGGGCCTTCGACGTCGAGGTAATCACAAACGATGCCAGGGCCGGTGAACTCCATCGCTCGCTTCTTCTTGAAGTAGTTGGCCGCCGGAGCCAACGACGCCGTGTTGAGACCGATGGTGTCGTTCTGATTGAACCAGGTTGTGATCTCGTGCTGCTGCTCGGTCATCGAGGGAGCATCGAGATGCGTTAGGAAGCTACTGGGGTGGCCACCGCCGCGACCGTCTCCCGTCAGCGTCACGATCGACAGTCGCACTGCTTCGGTGCCTCGACCTGGCAGCACAACTCCCTTGTCCCACGTGAAGCTCCATAACGAAGTCCTCAAGCGATATTTGGCGGGGTAGATGGCCACGAACTCGTTGAAGTACGGATGGAAGGATTCGTCCTCATGCCGAAACAAACCCACGCTGGCTCCGTTGTGGAACGAACCCATCCGCTCGTGAGCACCTTGGTCGATATGGCCTTGTTCGCCTGACGCGGGGAACTCGGAATCGACCTGCTTGTTCTTCAGCAAGACGCCGTCGCCATTCATCAAAACGTGAGCCACAAAGCCCGCCGGATTGGCCAGCGAGATCCGTTGCGTCTTCACCGTGGGAGCTTCGGGTTGGATGGCAATGGCCACATTGAGCACTCGATCGGCAGCCTCGATGTACTTGGCCAAGTTGACGTGCGAGATATCGAGGGCATCGCTGTTCTTATCGAAGCCGTGTGCCGAACCATCGGGCGGAAGATCGTTCTGCAGGACCAAGCCCGGCATTTCGAACAAGTCGCGCATCGTGTTTTCATACTCAGCCCGAGTCATTCGACGGATGCCAGTGCGAGGCTCACCGGCGAGCTTCTGACGCTCTGCCTGAATGAACTCCGTCTTCAGATGTTTGACGACTGCATCACGATCAGCAGCGGTTGGTCGAGCTTGTCCTTTCGGCGGCATCTCACCGGATTCAATGCGATCATGAATCTTGACCCACTTGCCGAACGACTCTGCCGGACTGAGTTCGAACTTCAGGGATGTCAGATCTAATCCACCTTGCTTCGTGCTCGCATCATGGCACTCGATGCAATGCTGCTTGAAGAACGAGTCCGTTTGAGCCGCCGCCCATGAAGACTGAACCGCGACCGCTCCGCATACGAGCCAGCGAGCAAGCAGCCGTCTCAGCGATGAGCAAGGCTGTGAGTCGAGATTGAACAACGTCATATCGAAGCCATTCGAGGAGTAGATGATTTGTAGTCCGACAATCAATTAGGAAGCTCTGGTACTTCCGTCAGGAGTTCGTCGAGAAGTTCGTTGGTCCCGTGTTTGATGGTCCAACTGCGAAGATAATCCCAGTCGATGATCGGACCGCTGACCGTAAGCACGTTGACGACGTCATCAAGATCTTTGCGCCGTTTCCAACGCAGCTTTTGGATCACGACATCTTCAACTGCCGGAATCCATGCTTCTCGCTGAAGTTCTTCCAGAAGTTGGCGATGCCGTCGTCGAAATCGCTCCCGGTGATGATCGTCGTTGCTGTTTAGTCGGAAGAGTTCGATCTTGAACTCTGTGGGAGTGTGAGTGATGACGTTTCGAATCGAGCCTGTGAAACCTTCCATTTGCATTTGAGGGTTCAAAGAATACTCGGGGCCGAGTTGATTCATGAGTTCTCGCAGTTGGCCCTTCTGGACGACAACCACGAAGTCTGCATCGTGGGTCGAGCGAGCGATCCCGTAAGCATTGGACGAGAACGCTCCCACGAGCATGTAGTCAATCTGACAAGCATCAAGAGCGTCTACAACGGCGCCGGTCACTTCAACACTACTCATCCAGCACCCCGACATCTCGATAGATGCCCTTCTCTGCAATGAGCCGCCCGATCGCGAGTCGCCGACGGAGTTCCGCTTGGACTTGCTCTTCAGTGAAGTGCGGAAACTGACTTCGAATTCCGCTCTTCATGACCTGACAACCGTCATCAAATAGCCGCGGCCCATCCAACATCTTCTCGCCCTTGGACCGACTGCGAGCCGTTAGGGCTTTGCTGATGAAGATCTCCTTCATCAGTTGCTGCGTCTCGGCGTCGACTTGGGACATAGGTGGCTCGTTAGAAGAAGAACGAAGGCAATGAGTAGGCATTCGAAGTGAGTGGGCGATGACCGTTGCGAGATCGCGGAAGGTCTCAACGCCGTCGGGTAATGGCGAAAGATCTGAATCGATCATGGAAGCAACGCCTCGGAGCAACCCGGTAAAGAGCAGGAAGAACCCTCCGACTTCTGGGATGCCGCCGAGCGCGATCACGACAGCGATCCCGAAGGTCAACCAGGAGCACGTTCGAAGCGACTCGGCATTTTGCCAAGACGAAGCGTTCCAGCGGGAGTAGGTCAGGTCGCGATGAGGGGCGATCCATCTCAGTGAATGCTTAAGTGCGATGATGTCATTCACCGATAGGCAGTCGGCAATTCGCTGGCTGGGTGCAACTCTTCGGTTCCGGATCAATTCGCGAATGGCCAAGAATGCCGCCGCTTTACCGCAGCGAGTGCCTGCGATTTCGTAAGGCTCCAACGAAGTCGATGGGACGATCGACCGCAGGTGCTCTGCCACCTCTCGTATCGTCAAGGATTCAAATCGTCGCTGCAGGGCTTCGTTCCCTTGTCGAGCAATATCATGTAATAGTTCTGTCAGGCGCAAGTCCAAGACATGGATCGAAAACACCTCGGCAATTTTGAGCGTGCCATACTCAAGACCTTCGCGGATGCAAAACGCATCTTCGGCATCGACCAGTTTCTTAAATTGGTCATCTGGCTGAAGCGGCTCGACCGGACCATCAGAGAGATTCTGATAAGCCAGATTCAATCCGGCCATCACTTGTTCGAACGATGCTTGGCGTTGGACGAGTTCTGGTTGTGTCATGCCATTCTCTTTCTGCACCAAGTCTTTCCATCGCAGCGATTCATCGCCTTGGGCTCGCTAGTCCGGACCTTCAATCGTAGGTTGTGGAAGACTGAAACCTGCCACTGATCGAACACTGATGAAACGCAGATAAGACATTTTGAGTCGGAGACTTCCGTCTTGGAATTATCTGTGTTTGATCTGTGTTTCATCCGTGGCTAGCAACCGTCTTTTCTTCGGCCAGTTAATGGCAGAAGCCATTAACCCTCGGGATCGTCGAGCAGTTGTTGCAATCTCGGCGCTAACTCCGGCGGCAGTCGATCGAGCCATGTTTCGTCGATCAACTCCACGTCGATCATGTCCAGCAAATGCATTTGGTCCTTCCGTCGGTTTGAAACCAACTTCATGCGGACCAGAGCTTCGAGGCTCACGGTTTGGTCCAAACCAATCCGCGTGGACTCGGTGACGAGCGGTGCCGGAACTGGATCATCAGGGCGGACTCGTTCTCCGGCGAAGATCACGTGGACTCCGTCGCGAGCTTTGACGTCGTCGCCATCCAGAAACATGTCGATGCCTCGAACATGCCGATAACGAAATCCCGCCGACTCCATCGCCGTAATTGCCGCATCTAGGTCTTCGCGTCGCAGCAAGATGTCGACATCTCGCGTAATGCGAACGGCAGTCGGATTCGCCTGAGCGACCCAAGCCTGAACCGCATTGCCTCCAATGACGGCATAGGGAATGTCTGCGTCCTGCAGAATGGCTGATGTCCGTCGCAACCGCTCTTTCACCTTCTCCACGGCCCCTCCAATTCGCTCCCAAAGAGCGTCATCTGTGAAGTTGATGGCAATCATGATTCATACTCTTCCAGGAAACGAACCGGTCACCGAGATCTTTGATGGATCACAATCAAGCTGCTGGTCTTGCCCATGTTTCATTCAATTCAAAGCCGATTAGCCCTCGGGGTCGTCGAGCAGTTGTTGCAAGCGCGGAGCCAGCACGGGCGGGACTCGATCGAGCCATGTTTCGTCGATCAACTCGACATCCAGCATGTCCCGCAAATGCATCCGGTCTTTGTCTCGAAATGAAACCAGCTTCATGCGAACCAGCGCTTCAAGGCTCAATGTTTTATACTGATCGACGGGGATCGAGTCCGTCACGTCAGGAGTCGGAATCGGATCGTCGGGAGTGACTCGTTCTCCCGAAAAGATGACGTGTACGGCGTCGCGGACTTTGGAGTCAGGGCCATCCAAGAACATGTCGATGCCCCGCACGTGCCGGTAGCTAAACCCTTCCTTCTCCATCGCGACGATGGCGGCCGGAAAGTCGGAACGTCTTAAGAGGATGTCGACATCACGCGTCGTGCGCACGGCGGCTTCATCAGCTTGAGCGACCCAGGCACGAACGGCATTCCCGCCAATGATCGCATACGGAATCTTCGCCGCTTCCAATGTTCGAGTCGTGTGTTCCAATCGTTCTTGGATCTTTTCCACAGCTCGATCCATTCGTTGCCACAGAGCCTCGCCGGTCAAATGAAAAGAGATCGTCATGCCTTCTCCAGTCCGCGGAAGGTGCCTTTGCCGGTCGAGAATTCATCGGTGGCGATGCCCAGTCTTTGCAGCATCGAGACGAAGAGGTTCGTGAGCGGGTAGTTGTTTGTTTGATCGAAGGCCAGATGTTGGCCGTGCTTGAAACCGCCGCCGGCTAGCAACACGGGTAGATTCACGTTCGAGTGAGAATTCGCGCTACCCATGCAGGTGCCATAAAGCACCATCGTGCGGTCCAGCAACGATTGGCCTTCTTCCTTGGTTTCGCTGAGTACCTTCAAGAAGTCACCCAGTGCTCCGAACTGGGCTTCTTCGTGGCCTCGAAGTTCGTTGAGCACTTCGGGACGGTTGCCATGATGCGTGATATTGTGAATGACAACCGTGTCGATGAAGAACGAGAAGATGCGGGTCGAGTCGGTTTCGAGTGCCAGTTTCATCACATCAAAGAACAGACGAGTGCGTTGCACAAACGCCTTCGGGTCGTCGATGTCCTCGGGAGCTTTAGCGGTGACAGTTGGCTTGGGCTTGTATTCCCAGGACTCCGAGGTCGCGAGTCGTTGTTCGAGGTCTCGGACTGCCGTGAAGTATTGGTCCATCCGCTGTTGGTCGCTCTTCGACAGGGACTTGTTGAGTCGCTTGGATTGCTCACCGACAAAGTCCAACAAGCTGCGACCTTGCTTCAGCGCCTCGACGTTGGCCGCCACTTCTTCGGGCTTGCCTTGCTGAAACAGTTTTTGGAACAGCTTCTTCGGGCTCTTCTCGGCAGGGATCGGAGCACCACTGCGGGTGTAGCTCAGTGTCTGACCTTCGTTGCTATTGGCGACCACCAGAGCCGGATGACGCGTGCGATTACCGATCAATTCAGCGGCGTATTGATCGAGAGACACCCAATTGCGAAAGCCGCCTCGTTCGGGGTGCGGCGTGCCGGTGATGAAGCATTTCTCGGCAGCATGAGCCCCCGTCACTCCGGGATGGCTGGTGCCAGAAAGCACCGTGAAGTCGTTGCGGTTAGCGGCCAGCTTGCTCAGGTACGGAGTCAGCTCGTAATCGCGTCCTGCTTTCTCGGGGAAGAAGAACTGAGGCAGGATGCCCATGTTGGTTTCGATGCAAATCATCCGACGCGGCACAGCCTGCGCATCATCCTTAGCGAACGTCGGACGCATGGCATCCAGGAAGGGCAAAGCCAACGCCACTCCTGCGCCGCGCAAGAACGTACGACGAGACAACGGCCCGTGAGCAATCGCGAATGACGGCTGCATGATGTGGTCCTGTGGTTGATGTTTCTCTCGTGCTCGAACGAGTGCAG
>OMIV01000334.1 GCA_900299185.1 Planctomycetaceae bacterium | reverse complement strand
CACTTCATCCTGAGAATCGAAACACTTCACACCACCAAAGTCCGACTCGTCGGCTGATACCAGTTACCCCCACGGTTTTGCGATGAGCCGCAATTACTGTTGGTCGGGGCAATCAGACGAGCGTGACGGATCAAGATGCTGATGGTCCTTGAGATGTTGGCTGCAATAGCACGGCGTTCCTTCACAGCGAGAGCAGTAACGGAAGTCTGCATTGGGATCGTCTTGCTCCGTGATTCCGCAGACGACACAGCGATGTTGAACTGGCTCTGAGTGCGATTTCGTTAGATTCGAAATCTGGCGTCGCATTCGTCGTTCGTTTTGCACGGCTCCATAGAAGACATCTTGGAAAAAGAAGAGCAGGTAGTTGGCAATGCCTGCGACAACCGAGATGCGGTAGCTCCAATCGGGGACGGCGACCAGCGAGTAAACGATTCCGATCCAAGTCAGCATCGCGATCCAATAGACCCTCACTGGAATGATTAGAAAGATCGTGATGACGTAATTGGGGTAGAGCTTGGCGAACGCCAGAAACACGGAACTGCCGATGAAGGCATTTGTATGTGGGATCTCTCGAAGGTTCGGGAATGCGAAGGCAACTGCCAGAGTCGCGGCATAGCCAATGAAGAGATAGATGTTGAACCGAAGAGTTCCCCAATGGTGTTCCAGGGCCGAGCCCATCAGGTAGAAGAAGTAGAAAGCACAGAACAAGAACAACAAGTTGGTGATTGGCGGTATGAAGAGAAATGAGAAGAGCCGCCAGTATTCTCCACCGATCACCGCGTTAGGGACGAGCGTCAGACGATCGACGAAACCTGGTTCGGCAACAGAAGCGCCGAAGAGCATGCCTTGCCCGGCGATGAGCCAGAGTGCCAAATTGGGAATGGCATATGGTTCGAGTTTCTGTTGTAGCCGCGATACCCAGCGCATTGATTTCGTCCTTCCCGTACTGAGGCGAAGTGTTCGGATGGTTGTCGCGAAGACTTTCGAGCCGAACATTGAGACTTGCATGATGGGAAGACGCCTTCTGTCGCTCAACGGTCGTTGAGAAATCAGGGCAGGCTGCGTTGCTGGAATTGCGGACGTTGCGTCGCGAACATCCCGCCCGCCCTTTGGCGGGTTTGGTTATTCAAATGGAGTGTCGCCATTTGGTTTCCGTTTCCGTCAGGCGATCTCCAACTCGATGAGGAGTGAGTTGTCATGTCATGGTTACTACATCGATTTTTGATTGGCGGGATCGCTCGCGGATTCTTGGTCGGGCTATGTCTGTTGATTTGCTGGAGTGTGGCATGTGCCGCTCGCGCTCAAGAAGAAGGTGAGCCTGTGATGCAGCCTGCGGCCAAGGAAGCGGCTACTCCTAACACTGAATCCAGCGCCGAGCCTGATGCAGAGCCAGTTTCGCCGGCTCAGCGAAGTTATTTGATGTGGATGATCGAGGCGTCGGGACCGTTCGGGGCCATGATCTTTGTGTGCTCGTTCGTGATGGTGGCATTGATCGTCATGAACCTGCTCTAACTGCGACGAGACAACTTCTTGCCGGCAAGCTTTCTCGACGCCTTTGAAGAACATCTCTCCAAGCGGAATTATCAAGCGGCTTACGACACCGCGAAGGCCGACGAGTCTTTGGTTGCCCGAGTTCTTGTGGCGGGGATGGCTCAGTTGAATTCGAGTTACGAATCAGCAGTGGAAGCCATGCAAACCGTCGGCGATGAAGAGAATCAAATCCTGGAACATCGGCTGAGTTACTTAGGTTTGATTGGTCAGCTCTCGCCGATGTTGGGGTTGCTCGGGACGGTGCAGGGGATGATTGCTTCCTTTCAAGTGATTGCTACCAGCGCGACGGCGCCGAAACCCAGTGAGCTCGCCGACGGAATTGCGACTGCTCTGTTCACAACCTTGGAAGGACTTTGCGTGTCGATTCCCGCCATCATCTTCTTCCTCTTCATTCGGAATCGCATCGCTCGTTTGATGTTCGAAGTCAGCAATGTCAGCGACTCCATGATGAAGCGATTCGCGAATTCATCGGCGAAGTAGCTCATGTGGCAGTGAACGTGGTGCATGTCGGATCGGGGCACTTTGGAAGCCGCCTGTGATTGCTTCCTCAACGATGGAGTTCAGAGATGGCGCGTCGTCCTCAATCGAGTTCGCCGACAAGTTGCGAAATCGACATGACGCCGATGATCGACATTGTTTTCCAGCTCATCACATTCTTCATGTTTACGATGAGCTTTGAAGAGATTCAGGCGGATGAGCGAGTCAAGTTGCCTCTCGATGTGCTGGCGAAGCCACCAGAGGTAAAGCAGAAGCACGCGGTCGTCATGAATATTGGCTTCTTGCGAAACGTTAAAGGTGAGCGACTTGATCCAGAACCCTTGCTGTTCAACTTCGGGTCGGGCCAAAAGATTCGACCATTGGAAGCCTCGAAGTACATGGAACAGGAGGCGCGCCTCTATCGGTTGAGGAAGGTCGAGCTGGAAGATGTGACGATCAAGATTCGAGCAGATCAAGAAGTGGCATCGGGCATCGTGCAAGAGGTTATCAAGCAGTGTCAGGACGCAGGCTTTTCCAAGTTTGCGATCTCTGCAGTCGCCGATACGAGTAAGTAACTATGAAACGACGACTTGTACCCTCGAATGACAAATTGCAGTTGGACATGACACCCATGATCGACTGCACGTTTCAGCTCATTATTTTCTTCATGCTGCAATTGAAGATTATTCAGCCGGAAGGTGACTTCAATATCAACATGCCACCACCAGGGGCACCTGGTCCGGCCATAGGAGCAATCCTTCCCGAGATTAAAGTGACGTTGAAGTCAAATCCTGATGGTTCGCTCGCGGCCCTGATGCTTGGTCAGAGAAATCTCGGAAATAGTCCCAAGGTTTATGGGCTTCTGAATGAAGAGATCTTGCAGATCATCGGTCGACCCGGCGACCCGGCGACGAAGGACACCGAAGTCGAAATCGACATCGACTACAAGCTGCACTTCAAGCACGTCGTTTCGACGGTGAGTGCCTGCAGTGGAAAGCTCGACAAGAAAGGCCGACTCGTGCGTTACATTGAAAAGATCAAATTCACTCCGCCACGAAAGCCCAGCGAGTGAGTATTGCTCGCTTACGCGACGCCACGTCCCAACCTTTCGCTGGCACGACTTCTATAGGCCATCAGCGTTGAAGATCGGCGTGTCAGGCAGCGCGTTGAAGTTGGCATCTCCAACTAATAGGCAGCCAGCATTCGTGTGCCGCGATTGTTGTTCGGGCGACATGCCCTCATCGGCTGTCGTGAGAACTAGTTTCACGGAACCGTTGATTCTCAGGAGTTGTGGGCAGGTTACGCGCGGAGATCGCTCGGTCTTCCAAACTGCCTCAAGTTCACCGCTAAGCGAGTACTGTCGAGCTTCGCCGAAGTCCACGTCGGCAGGATTGTAAAAGGCGATGATGACTCCTTTGCCGTCGGGTGTAGCAATCATTCCATCAGGGAATACGCTACCGGATCTCAGATCGACGATTGGTTTGTCATGCAGAGTTGCGGTGCCGCGTGCGACATCAATGTCATATCGCACGACGGTCTTCTTGGGCGAATCGATATCGAGCATCGTGACTCGATCACCGCTGCCGAGAATAACTTTCCCGTTGGAGCAGATCTGGTCATTTCGAAGTTGGATGAGTTGTCGATCCTTACGTCGCCAGAGATAGAGTCCTGCTTTCTGCTCGGCGAACTTGAGGTCCTTGCAACCAAAGACCAATCCGCCGTTGAATGCCACGCCGTCATTGATGATTGTTCCGCTCTCGTTGTTATCGATGTCGGATTGAAGAATGTTCCAAGCACCGGTTTTGGTGTTGAACAGTCCCAATTGTCGCTCAAGCCCGATCACGAATTCACTGTCTCGACTCGTTGGAAATGCAAACCCGGGTCGCCCCGGCAAGTCGAATCGTTGGTTTGTACGACTCGATAGATTTAGCAAATTGAGCGATCCCGTTTGAGCTTCCTTACCATGCTGAATCGCAACCCAACTTAGGTTGTTATCGCCGACCGGATATGGACCCTCTGGCAAGAAGCGTTGGGCGGCGGTTTCGGGGCGGAAGAGCAGTCGCGTCGTGAATTCAAGCATCTCAAATCTCAATGAGTCGTTGGAACAACTTTGGGGCGAGTGGCGACTAAAGCAAATTCGAACGGTCGGGTTCGTGAGGATCGCTGTTTCACTCGATTGAAGCTCGCGGCTATCCTTCCGCGACCACTCACGAAAAAAACTTGATCGTTTGAGAGTCAGGCACACATGCCGACTCTCGTCTGCTGCTCGCTCGACCTTTTGGAACTTAGCCAAAGATGACGCCAGTCGAAACCAACGCTTCCGCGAATTCTGCTCAGGAAGATCTCATCTATTTGATTCTGCGAGATGACATAAAGTGGCTTAACGTCTTCCTACTTTCTCCGAGCCAAGTCACGACGATCGGTCGAGCCCCGACCAATCGCATCGTCATTCCTGATGACCTTTGCAGCCGACATCATTGCGAAGTGTTTTACAACTCTGGTCGTTGGATTGTGCGAGATCTCGAAAGTCGAAATGGCACGATGCTTGGCGAGACGAGGTTGACGAAAGACACGCCGCTCGTTGAAGGCGATGAAGTCCGCATCGGCGATTTTTACTTGGTCTTCTCCCGTGATATCTCCAAGTCGAAGGATCATTTTCTCGATCTGGAAGACAACACAGACACGTTCGACGGAAGTCGTCGGCCAGCAGTCGCGGCGACAGAGCCGGAAATCATCTATCGACGACGCAAGACGCGCTATCACTCGGGCGGCAATGCCGAGGAAATCAGCCGAGATCGTCCAACTCAGGAACTGGCCAAGCTCTACCGCCTCGCGCTTGATATGGGCGGAGCCAAGGACGCAAAGCAGCTTGCTGAAGTTGTTTTGGAAGGACTGCTCGAAGCACTGCAGGTCGACATCGGGGCTGTTTTGTTACTGCCTCGAAATGCAGAGAAGCCCACGACGAATCAGTTGCGTCTTGTCGCTTACCGATCACGAGGCAACGAGGTCTATCAAAAGGTTTCGAACTCTTTAACGGACAGCGTTTTGCAGGAGTGGCAGGCAATTCTTGCGAGAGACGTTCCGAACGATAGCCGTTTGATTGGGAATGAGAGCCTTCAGCAAATTCGGGCTTCAAGCGTGATTTGCGCTCCGATTCGGACGACGAGCAGCATTCATGGAGTCATCCATCTCTACACCACTCATGGTTCGACAACGCTAGATGTCGATGATTTGGAATACACACTGGCTGTTGCAGATCAGTTTGCGTTGGCTTTGGATCATCTGCAGGAACGAGAGTCACTCAAGGAAGGACTCGCAAGGGCTCGCAATGAGGCCGAGTCTCTACGAACTCAACTTGCAATTGAGACGGACCTCGTCGGCGATAGTCCTGCCATGCAAGCGTTGAAGGAGTCCATCGGACGCATCGCACCGACGAATGCCACGGTGTTGATTCGCGGTGAAAGCGGAGTTGGAAAAGAGTTAATCGCTCGGGGAATTCATTTTGGCAGTGATCGCAGGGCTGGTCCCTACGTCTGCATGAATTGCGCAGCGCTGTCCGAGTCCCTGCTCGAAAGTGAATTGTTCGGTCACGAGAAGGGTTCATTCACGGGCGCGACGAGCCGAAAGATTGGAAAGTTCGAGCAAGCACATCGCGGTACTTTATTTTTAGATGAAGTCGGTGAGATGAGCTTGTCGATCCAAGCCAAGTTCTTGCGAGTCCTTGAAGGGCATCCATTCGAACGTGTCGGGGGAAATACTCCGATCGAGGTGGATGTTCGAGTCGTTGCTGCGACAAATCGAGACCTCGAACAAATGGTCGAAGAGAAACTGTTCCGTCGGGATCTCTTTTTCCGCTTGTTTGTTGTCGAAATAGCAGCTCCGTCGTTGCGTCAGCATCCGTCCGATATCCCGATGTTGGCGAACTACTTTCTACAGCGGTTCACTTCGAAGATTGGGCGTCGGATTCGAGGCTTCACTGATGACGGCTTGCGAAAGTTGTGCGTGTATGAGTGGCCTGGGAATGTTCGCGAGTTGCAGAACACCATCGAGAGGGCAGTGATACTTGCCCGAGGCGAATTCATCGAAGCTGAGGACATCCATCTTTCCACTCTGACCTTATCGTCAACACCGGAGCTTGTTCCGGTCGTAGTTGCGGTGAGCGAGGACCAAAGTCTCGACAGGCTGGAACGAGAACATATCCTGGCGACTCTCGAACGGACCAACTGGAATAAGTCGTTAGCGGCTCAGATTCTGGGCATCGAAAGGTCGACACTAGATCGCAAGTTGAAGCGATACCAAGTCGCTCGTCCGTCGAGAGGTTAGTGGCTGCTTTTAGCCATGTTTGGCAGGGAATCAGGAAGAGTTTGCATCTCAATGAGTTGGGGAAAAAGTTGTTGACAACCAATTTGGGGCTCCCCAGAATCCCGCACCATCCCGCCTGTAATTTCCCGCCTTTTCGCTCAATGTGGCAAAGTTGAACCTGCCGATAAGTAGGTTGCTCTTTTGTGTGTCCCGTTGAGTGTCCTGAGAATCATGTGTCGGTCCTGAGGTGTCATCAGAGGCCGTTATCCACTCAAACTTCACGGTTCGTTTTGTTTCCACTGAATGGAGCTGAATAAATGGGCTATTCAAACACGGAGCTCGAGGTCGAAGACGGCGACGTTGGATTCGCGGTCGATGACGAATGTGAATTCCCCGAGATCGACTTTGAGGCATTGGGGATCGATCCCGCATGTCCGACGGAAGCGAAGCCTGGATCTGAGGCCAAAGTAGTGATGCTTGCTGCTCGATATGCGGCGGGGCTTCCCTTGTGGCACGACGAAGATTGCGTCGATCATGGTCCAGGTGGCGAGGAAGACGAGTAAGGTCTCCATTGACAAGCGAATGTCTGAAATAAGAAACCCTCGACGGCATCCGTCGAGGGTTTCTTTTTTGAAGCGCGGTTTACGGTTAGTTATTGGCTGTGAATATGTTGCCAATTTACGAACGGTCTTTTGCTACGAATGGAGAAGGATGAGCAATCGAACCATGCACGCGAAATGGGTTTTCCTCGCTGTCGTGTTGATTCAATCCGCAGCCATAGATCGAGCTTTTGGAGCAGAGACTGGAATTGTCGAGGGGCGTGTTTCGATCGTTCCGTCGGATATCCCGAAGTGGCGTTACTCTCGGTTCTACGTTCGCAGGAAGGGCGAAAACTCGGTCGCTGAAGCGGTCGTAGCTCTTCGCGGAGTTCAGTTAAGGGGACTCAAGGAAGACGTCCCGCAGAAGGGTGTCGAGATTGACCAGATCAATTTCCAGTTTGAACCGGAAACGACCGCTATTCGCGTCGGAACCTCTATCAAGTTTCTCAACAACGAGGGCGCGACTCACAACGTGAGAGCGTCCCACACGGCAGCTAGTTTCAATGAGAACTTGCCTGGCGGCGGTGAGTTTTCCTACGTGTTTAAGAAGGCGACAGGCATTACAGACCCGGTCGTGTTGGGCTGCGTCTATCACGGCAATATGCGAGCCTTCATCTATGTCTTCGATCAACCATTTTTCTCGGTGACCGACACTCCTGGGACGTTCCGTTTTGAGGGAGTCCCTGTCGGTGAGTTGCAACTTGATGTGGCGCATGCCGCTGGCCAACTGAAGAAGTCTCAGCGAATCGAGATTCGAAGTGGCGAAACGACAAAGGTCGAAGTGCTGCTTTCTCTGCCGGATGTTGCAAAATAGAGTGCTCGGGGAAGTCCGAAGTGACTGCGAATCGGGGGCTTCACAATCTGCGTTTGCTGTGTTCTTGATGAGAGGAATTCACATGTCGGATGTTCTTGGGCGAAGAGACGTGTTGAAGGGATTAACGGCATCGGCCTTTGCTGCACTATTGGGCGAAAACGCATTTGCTTTCCCGCAACAGAAGGCTGATGAGGATCTCGTTCCATTCCTCGATACGCCGCGTCCAGGTCCAAATCGGCTGGACTGGGAGACGCTCACTGAGTGGCTGACTCCACAAGACCAAGTCTTCAATGTGCAGCACTACAACACGCCGACGGTGAAGCCGGAGGAATTTCGACTGGAGATCGCTGGTCTTGTGGAACGTCCTCAGACGCTAACCCTGGAAGACATCAAGAAGCTGCCCCGCAGGGATCAGCTGATGACCCTAGAGTGCTCTGGAAACGGAGCGTCAAAAGGGTTTTCCAATGCTGTCTACAATAGCAAATGGACCGGGACGCCACTGCGGCCATTGTTGGAAGCATCCGGAATAAAAGCTGGTGCGTTGGAAGTAGTCTTCATCGGACACGACCATCAGATTGAGGAGCTTCGAAAAGGGACTCCACGCGAAGTGAAGTTTGACGTGCCTTTCGGCCGGAGCGTGTCGCTGCATGACGCTTTGAACCTGGATGCTCTCTTGGCATACGAACGCAACGGTCAACCGCTTGAAGGGCGAAATGGCGCACCACTGCGGTTGATCGTTCCAGGCTGGTACGGAATTGCCAACGTCAAGTGGTTGCGACGCATTGAAGTTCGCGACCGGCGCTACATGGGTCGTTACATGGCTCGTGATTACGTCACAGTTCGCGGAGAGAAACGCGGTGATCAGGTCGAATTCGTGGAGACATCGGTCGCGCGGATGAATCTTAAGTCCATGGTCGCGAGAGTCATGAAGCGGACGACTGGAGACGATGCTGGATCACTCGTGGCTTACGGTGCCGTTTGGGGTGACGGAACGCCGATCAAGTCGGTTGAAGTCAGTGTTGACGGTGGAGAATGGAAACCCGCCAAGCTCGACGTCGAACCGAACGAGAAGTTTTCTTGGCGATTCTTTTCATGTCCGTTGGGCAAGTTGGCGCCGGGTAAGCACAAGATTGTTTCTCGGGGAATCAACGAAGCCGGGAAGGTCCAGCCGACGGCTGAAGATGATGAAATCGCTCTGAAGAAGACATACTGGGAAGCCTACCAACAGTGGCCGCGCGAGTTTGAGATTTCCTAACACTTCTGGGATGAACAATCTGCCGAGCCTCGCGTCTCCGTTCCAGAGGCCGATTCGCGGCTGAGCCGTCACTCGATTCTTGCAACTCAATTTCGACAAGTTCTAAAGAACGAAATGGGCTGCCGACCGCTAGGAATTGCTCAATGTCTCAAGAGAGTTTCGTGCGAGCGCTGGAAGAGAATCATCACTTCCCCGAGATGGTGTGCATCAAGGTGATTGGTGCAAATCGTCCCGACTTTCTGTCTGAAGTCTTGGGTGTAATTCGTGAGTCGCTGCAAGTGCAGTTTGAGCCGCGACACACGATCAAAGAGACTCCGAATCAGCGCCATACATCAATCACCGTTGAGGTCATTGCGGGCACGGCTTTGCAATTGGCGGGAGCCTATCAACGATTGAGTCAACTAACCGGTGTTGTGATGGTGCTGTAGTTCTTGTGTCAGCATGGGAATCATCTTGTAGATGCAACCGTTTTTACAACCGGTTTCGTTTGCGCATTGAGTAGTATTTCTTACTTGGGAGTCGGTCTATGATCGCTCGCTTCGTGTTCTTGCTGATCGGCTTTTTCGCATCGGCGTCGACAGTGTTGGCGGCGGACAATTTGATCTTCGTGACGTTGGACGGCTTTAGATGGCAGGAATTCTTTGGAGGTGCGGATGACGCATTGATGAATAAGGAATCTGGTGGCGTCGCCAATGTTCCCACTTTGAAGTCGAAGTTCTTTAAGGAATCGGCTGAAGCTCGCCGCGAGACGCTGTTGCCGTTTGTTTGGACTCAGATGGCTCAGCACGGGCAGGTGTTTGGTGACCCTACACGAAACGCTGTGGCTCAAGTGACCAACGGCAAAAAGTTCTCTTATCCCGGCTACAACGAGATGTTCGTGGGTTTCGCCGATGATCGCATCAAGAGCAACGATCCAATTCCTAATCCGAACATCAACGTCTTGGAGTTTCTAAACCGCGATGCGAAGTTCGCAGGACGAGTTGCTGCTTACGCCACGTGGGATGTCATTGGTGCTGTTCTCAACCGTCAGCGCAGTGGACTTTTCATCCAAACGGCCTGGCGGCCAATTCAGGATGTTCCTCTGAGCCCCGCGCAGGTTGTTGTTAACGAGATGCAGGCCAAACTTCCGGTGTATTGGAAAGACAATGTTTGGGATGCGGTCACAATGGCTGGAGCCAAAGAACATCTCATCAAGCATCGTCCGCGAGCGTTGTATGTAGGGCTCGGAGAAACTGATGAGTGGGCACATGCTCGACGTTATGACCTTTATCTCGACGCGGCTTTCAAAGGCGACGCGTTCATTCGCGAGCTGTGGGAGTTGGCTCAGTCGATGCCAGAGTACAAGGACAAGACTGTATTAGTTGTGACGACGGATCACGGTCGCGGAATGACGGGCAAAGATTGGACAAATCACAGTGCTGACACTGTCGGCGCCGAGTTCATTTGGATTGCCGTAATGGGAGCCGGGGTCGAGCCGTTGGGAGTTCGGTCCGACATTAAGACAACTCAATCGCAAATCGCTCCCACGCTCGCGAAGTTGGTTGGGCAAGATTTTCGTGCGGTCGATCCAAAGATCGCTGCTCCGTTACCGTTGCAGAAATAAGAGACGCCGTGTCCTTGAAGAGCACGGCGAATGTCAGGTGGTTGCTATCGCCAATTACGACATCGGAGTGATGCGATTGTTGCGATGATCTCTGCTGAGCCAGTCGGCATTCACCAAGCTGGCGAATAATTAGACGGCAACTTCGATCCCGCCTTGTTCAGCAGATTTGACGCAGGCATCCATCACCTGCTGCGTCTTGAGTGCAATCTCGGGCCAGTGAGCACTGAGATTCCCGCTGAGTACGAGGTCCGCGAAGTTGCGGAAGAGATACGTCTCTTGCGCGTTTGTGGCGTTGTTGCTCTTCTCGCGCACTGCGACGCGACGTGTGTGGTCCTCCATATCAAACTGGCAACCTTCACCATGGAACGTGGCGTTCGTCACCGAGTAGGCGACCTCGCTGCCGAAGTAAGGCAGCACGAAGTCTGGAACGAGCAAGTGCCCGAGCGAACCGCTGACGTGAGCCCACTGTTGGTTATAGGTGCGGAACGAGTTGTAAAACGTCGCTGTCACGCCGCCGGGAAAGAAGAGTTCGGCGTCGAATTCAAGCGGCACAGCTTCTGATTCAGTGCCCTTGAGGAGATTGGCTCGGACTCGTTGGGGCATTGTGTAATTCATCACCCACAGCGCGAAGCGGATGGTGTACCAGCCGAGATCGCCGAGGCAGCCGAGTGGTTCCATCGCGCGGCTCGCTCGAATGTTGTCGTTCACGAAAGTGTCGTGAGCGGCAAAGCTGAATTGCATCGCGATGCGTCGCAGATCTCCAACGCTTGCGCCGTCGTCGAGTGTATGGCGGAGCGCCTTCAGTCGGTCGCTGTGCATGAACATGACGCCGTCCATGAATTGGACGTTGTTGGCTTGGCACGCCGCAATCATTTCGGCGAGGTCTTGAGCGTTACACGCGCACGGCTTTTCGCAAAGGACGTGCTTACCGGCGTTGGCCGCCTTGATCACCCATTCTTTGCGGATGCCAGTTGGCAACGGCACATAGACGGCATCGACGTTCGGATTAGCGATCAGCTCTTCGTAGGTGCATGGCTGAGGAGTCGGGGAGAATGGCACATATCTCTGAAGTTCGTCGATGAATTGTTGAGCCTTCTGCGGATCGCGGCTTGCCACTGCCGTAAGTATTCCGTTGCCAGAGTTCTTGATGGATTCCCAGTTCTTACGAGCGATTACGGCCGCGCCCAAGATACCCCAACGACAGTGCTGACTCATGGTGGTGTACTCCTTCGTGTGTTCGCACAGTGAGATTAGTGATGCAATGAACCAAGAACTTCGACGCGACTTCGAGTCATATCAGTCTTTGGTCCGAGAGAGGTCTCGCCATAGGTGGCGGAGTTGAAACGGCATTGAGAAAAGGGGCGGGAGAGTAGGTTGGGGTTAGAAGGGTCGCAACGAGCGGGAACTTACCGCATTGGGGAGCAGTCTCTTCGATGTTATCCTCGCTGTTGACCGAGCATTGACCGAGACGTTTTGAAACGCGAAGCGGTCGACTCTTCAAATCAGAAAGCATTGTCATGAAAAACAGACAACCACTTGTCGCCGGAAGGCGTCGTGCATGGCTGGCGATCGTGCTAATTTTCATCGGTAGTTTGTCAGCGTTAGATCCGGGTTTGGGTTGGGCTCAGCAAGGTGGTGGGAATCAGGGAGGGCAGGGCGGCAACCAAGGTGGTCAGGGCGGCCAAGGGGGAAACCAAGGCAATCGAGCTGGCGGTGTTGCCATTGATGCCGAAGGTGTGTTGACGGTCGCGATCGGGAAGGAAACAACAGACAAGCTCGCGCTCAAGAGGTTAGAGGCCGTCGCCAAAGAGACCCTGGGCCGAGACCTCGCGAAGTTCTCAGCTCTGCGAAAAGTGTCGCTCGTGAAACTGGAAAAAGCTGTCTCGAAGCGTCTCGAAGACAAGCAGCCTGTGCCGAGCGACATGCAATTCTTGGCTGGTTTGCAGCGCATCGACTTCGTCTTCATTTACCCTGAGTCCGGTGATCTGGTCATTGCTGGACCGGCAGAAGGCTTTGCCGGGAATTCGGTGGGACGTGTCGTTGGTATTACAACTGGCCGACCTCCCTTGAGACTGGATGACCTAATTGTTGGCCTGCGAGTTGGACGACGCGGCACCATCGGTTGCTCAATCGACCCGGTCCCAGAGAACCACGCCAAGATGTTGGCGGCTGCCAAATTGAATTCCGGCCCGGCAACTCCCGATGCCATCGCCGCGAAGTACCAGAACCTGACGAAGATCCTCGGAAATCAAGTAGTCAGTGTGAACGGCGTTCCCGCTGACTCTCACTTCGCTCAAGTGATGGTCGAAGCTGACTACCGTATGAAGCTGATGTCGGTGGGGCGTGAGTTACCGCGAGTGAACGGCTTCCACAGTCAGCTCGATTATCAAAAGCCGGGCGACACCATCTATCAACGGTGGTGGTTCACGCCGTTGTATGACAGCCTCAAGACGACTGATGACGGAGACGCATATCAGTTCTCGGGACAGCGGCTGCAATTGCTGTCGCAGGATGAATTCATTTCTGTGTCTGGTCAGCGAACTCCAGCCACTGAGCGTTTCTCGTCTCAGAAGTACGCCAAGATCTTTACCGAGAAGATGCCCGAGTTAGCCGTTGCAGTTCCAGTGATTGGAGAGCTTCAAAACCTGACTGATATTGCCATCTTGTCGGCGTTGATTCGTCGCGAGAACTTGGCTTCCAAGCTCAATTGGAAGATGGATGTGTTCTTGGATGCGACTAAGTTGCCACACGCGTCGGGGCCTACGCCGCTGAAGGTGCCTTCGATTGGAAATTGGAAACGGTCAGGGCAACTGATGCTCGGCATGATTGGCGGCGTGACAATTCACGCGGACTCTACGCTGGATCGCATGGCGGACTCGGCGGAGAAAAGTCGAGATCTTGGCTCGTCGAGAAGTCGCAGCGTTATGCCGACGGATCTCGCCACTTGGTGGTGGGATTAAGGTTCATTGTCGCTCCTGTTCTTAATGTAGTGGTTGTTACAAGCGTTTCCGCAGCGCCGAAGTTCAAGAGGAAGTCTGCTATGCGTCAGCGAGGATGGTTGTCGGGCTTCTTGGGAACTTGGCTGTGCTTGGTTTCGATGTCTGCCGCTCAAGACGCCAGAACGTTCGACCTTGCCAAACCACTGCCGACTCGTGCTGCGGATGCGAGTGATGAATTCTTCGCTGCCGGTCATGTCCCAGAATTGAAGATCTCACTGACCGAGTCCGAACTTCAAAAGCTTCGTGAGAATCCCCGCAACTATGTCCGATCGCAGATCCGTGAAGATGAAGACAAGGCTTACAAGAGCGTCGGCTTAAAGCTCAAAGGAGCGGCGGGCAGCTTTCAGGATGTCGACAACAAGCCTGCATTTACGCTGAACTTCGACAAGTTCACGAAGAAGCAAGACTTTCACGCGATCGAGAAGATCTACCTGAATAACTCGGTCCAGGACGAGAGTTACGCGAACGAGTGGTTGTGCTCTCTCATTTTTCGCGCGGCTGGCATTCCAGCACCGCGCGTTGGTCATGCTCGTGTGTGGCTCAACGATCGCGACCTCGGTCTGTTTGTTATCAAAGAGTCTTACGATTCGAAGCTCATTAAGCGGTACTTCGAGAACTCGAAGGGCAATCTTTACGACGGCGGCTTTCTGCAAGAGCTCGATGTGCCGCTCGAGAAGGACGATGGCGATGGCCCCGATGATCGCAGTGATTTGAAAGCGATTGTGGATGCTTGCCACTTGCCGCCAAACAGCGAGAACTGGAAGAAGCTCGAAGGTCTCGTCGACGTCGATCAGTTTCTCACGTTCATGGCCTTGGAACTGATGACTTGCCATTGGGATGGCTATTGCCAGAACCGCAATAACTATCGGGTCTATTTTCACCCAGCGAATAGCAAGGCTTACTTCTTGCCGCATGGCATGGACCAGATGTTTGGTGACCCTGGGTTTTCAATCATCGACTTCCCGCAAGCGATGTTGCCAACAGCTTTGATGCAGAACACAGAATGGCGCAAGCAGTACCGCCAAAGGCTCCGCGAACTTCTCCCGATGTTTGTTCCGGCGGGTGGTCTTCAGCAACGAGTTGACCAGTTGCAAGAACGCTTACAGCCCGTCGTGAAGAGGATGGGAGACGAGCCTGCTCAGAATCTTTCAATGCGCATGGCAGAGTTGAAGCAACGTTTGCAAGAACGCGCTGAGCAACTCGCTCAGCAGGTCGATCAGCCCGATCCGCAGCCATTGGCGTTCGACAAGTCGGGCCGCGCGACTCTCACTGATTGGTTTGAGCGAGTTGAAGATGGCAACGCTCAAGTGGAACGTCGTCCGATCGAAGGCGAGCCGAAGTATCTGATGATTCGCAAGATCGACGGCGAGCAAATCATCGCCTCGTGGCGATCTCGCGTGCTTCTGGAGAAGGGACGCTATCGACTCGAAGCGAGATCCAAAGCTACCGGAGTCAAACCGTTGGAAGGCGACCAAAAGGTCGGAGCCGGTGTTCGAATCTCCGGCGTGGAACGTGACAACAAACTCGTTGGTACGACGGCCTGGAAGCTGACCGAGTTCAACCTCGAAGTCGAAGACCGCCGCTTTGTAGAATTGGTCTTGGAGCTTCGAGCTACTGCGGGTCAGGTCGAATTCGAGACCAGCTCGCTCCGTCTCGTGCGTCGCTGAAAAACACGTTGCACATGGACGCATTCTTTTCATGAGAGACGGCTTGCTCTCACGTAGGCGACTGTGCCTATGAGTTGTTATTGCTCAAGCAGAGGTTAGTCCATGCCGGATCATGGCGACGTGAATCATCGCCATGAAGTGTTTGGCCAACTTCTCGTAGCGAGTTGCGATGCGACGGAGTTCTTACAACCATCCAATTGCGCTCTCGATCCCGCTGCGGCGACGATTAGTGGCGGCAGCAAGATCTTTAGCCGAACGGGTCTCATTGCGGCGATGAGGTGTGACGGACTCGATACGATGGGATCGGAACCACCGTCGGACAGCATTCGAGAATCACCATATCTCCCGCCAAACGCCGAGGCCGACGCATTGCCAGGCCACGAGCCGACTTGACCAACACAGACTCCAGCGAGGACTCGAAGGCTTGAGTTTCATGCACTTGTCCCGCCGTCAGCACGATTGGCAGAAGCCAACCGACTGCATCACAGAGCATATGCAACTTGGTCCCAAAACGGCCTTTTGATCGGCCTAAAGCGTGATCTGCGGGCTCGTCGGCCACTTTTGTGGCGAGGCTCCGGCGGCCACTTTGTGAGTTCGAACATTCGAGCCATCCACGAGCAGCAAGTCCCAGTCAATCAACCTCTGAGCCTACGTGGGAGCTTTCAGCGCCTGTAAGATTTACTCCCATGTGCCTTCGTGAGACCACTGACGAAAACTCTCATAGAAACTCGACTAGGTACCGAACTCGGATCGCAAGTCACTCCACCGACAAGCCGTAGTGAGGACATGCAGAATTACATTCAAAATCAGCTGTTGGTCCAACGGCCGTCGCTCAAGAAGTGCCATCGGAGACTGCAATTCCAGCACCGGTGCCCACTGATCGTCAGACAAACCGCGACGTCCCGATTCATCATCCATGATGAAGGGTAGTTTGAACTCTCTTCGATCCGCGTGCAGCCGAGTTTATACGGCGAATTCATCTTTGGGAGACGGCCTAGTTCAGCCAGTTAAGATCGAGGAACAGCGAATCGAGGGACTCTTGAGGATCTAAGATGTCCGACGTGAGAGAGTTCTCGGAGTCGACGTGCTCTGCGCCGAGAGTGTGAAGGAGTTCGTGAGCGAGGACTGCTTCGAGGTCGTAACCCGATTCAGAATCTGGATCTCCATTGAGTGACCAATCTAAGCCGGTGCCGTCGTCGTCAATGACGATCAGGTTACTGGCCAGAGTAAGTCCCAGAGCACGCTGCGGGTTCATGTCCGCAATGGTGATGTTGACTGCTCGGACTTGAGCGAGCTGGCTGGGCGTGAGCGCGGGAGCCAGCCACTCGATCACGGAATCGAGAGATTGTCGGACTTGAGTCGGCGTGAGTTGCGTCGCGTTGGGCAGGGGATCTCGAACCGTTGCTGCCCGCAGCGCTGCGGCGCCGGGGTCGGTGGAATTGGATTGCATCACATCGAGGCCATTGATGCCCCAGCCATTGTTGGCTCCGCCTAGGTCATCGATGGTGACGCTGATCACTCCGTCGTGGTTGAGGTCTTGAGCACTGGCGAAGAAGAGGCTGGTGTAAAGGCCGTTTGTCGTAGCGACGTATTGAGTCCCAGCGCCTTCGACGGTGAGTTGCAGGTTGTCGTAGGGCGTGCCCATTGAGGAGATGGCGTCGAGGTAGGCTCGGACGTTGTAGGTCTGACCGGAACGAGCCTCGATATTGAAGGTCCGCGCGGGCTCGTCGGTGGTGCCTCGATGGCCGTCTTCATAGAGAGCGATTGCGGTTTTACCGGGCGCGGCCTTGTTGTCGAAGACGGACGAAATCGAGTGCGTCCAGCCGAAGCCTTGTTGTGCGACGGTCATGTCGGGAGTCACTCCGATGAAGCCAGTTGCAGTCGGTATTTCTGATGTCGCGAGGCCCTTGTTGAAGTCGAGACGTCGCACTGTTGGGATCACGAAGTCGAGCGTCGACGCGCTGTTGATCGTCGAGTGATAGCTGCCTTCGATCGAATGCAGATCGAGTATCGGAGTGCCGGACTTTGTAGGTGACTTGATCGTGTAACTAATCGAACCGTTGGTGACGATGACTTGAGTGCCGGCATAGGTCGGACTCGCATCCGGCGTGGTGATCATGCCGAGCGTTGAACTGACTGTGATCAACGTGCCGTTGGCCGCTCCAGGGACGGTGGCGGTCATTGTCGTCAGCGTTGAACCATTGGCTTCGATCGCCCCGATGTTGGTCGGAGTAATCGATCTCAGCGCGCTGAGCGGCTGGATTTCCAAAGCGCTGACTGTCCAATGCAGGTCGTAATAGTTGAGGTCGTTCTGCGAGAACGTGAGGTCCAGCAAGCCGCCGCTGACGGTCACGTTGAATGTCGTCTCTAGATAGACGCGGTGAGCCAACGGAACTTTGGAAACAACCGGAGCGCCGTTGGCAACAAGCGACAATCCGGTGTGATCGCCAATGCCTCCGATGGTCGCGTGAACGGAGTAAGTGCCGTCGGGCAGGGCGACTCGGAACGTTCCCGGCGCGGATGAGCGATGAGCGTCACGCAGGAGATCCGATTGTGGGAGACCTGTGATTGGAGCCGAGACGTAGGTGTCCGGCTGGGTCAGCCAACCGTAGCCTCGCGCTGTTGTGAAGAGGTCCGTTGAGACGACTCCAAGATAACCGTTGGGATTGGTTGTGGCATTGAAGGGGCTATAGGTCGGACTGTTTGGTGCATTGAAGTCGAAGTTCCGAGCGACGACTGGTCCGTAGTCGATCGCAACGCTGCTGTAGGCTTCACCGGTCGGTGTCTTAAGTTCTACAGCCGCGATGCCAGCAGCACTCGGTCGACGCAATTGGAAGGTGGCTTGGCCCGCAGCGTTCGTGAGCACTTGGAAGCCATCGAGCTTCGTACTTGCATCGGCGCTGACGAGCGTGCCGTTCGATGGCGTCAGTGTGACGAAGTCATTCGCGGGAGCATTGAAGATGGTGAAGGTGTCGATCGATGTGCCGTCGGCGGTGTAGGTGCCGGTGGTATCGAAGCCCATCGTCAGCAAGATTGCCGGGGCAATCTCGATGCTATGTAGGCCAATCAGTCGGCCATTCTGATCGAAGTCGCGGAACCTCAGATTGAGGCTGCCATCGGTGACTTTCGTTACGAATGACACGCTGTCGATGTGTCCTTGAATCGTTGAGAGATTGCTAGCCAGCGTCTCCAACGTGTCGAGGTTTTGGATCATGAAACCGGTGTTATCAAAGTTCCATGCGCCGTAGGTCACGGTCACGAGGACGTAGCCGTTCGGGACTTTCGCATTGAACGTATCGAGTTCGTTGAAGCGATGACCGTCATCGAGCAAGTTCGCGAGCGGGCCGGTTGTGGTCGGTCGATAGATGAAACCGTCGGTCGGAGTGCTCCAACCGTAAGTACCGGCGGTGCCCGGAGCGCCGCTCGCGTTGGGGTTGTAGAGCGTGTCTGGTGCGACGCCGATGAAGCCCGCTTCAGTGGCCGACATGATGTTGCCGGAAGACTGATTGTTGAGATCGAACTTCAACGGTGGCGCGAGTGGCGATGTCGTGATGACGGGCAGATTCTGGATGCCGAGGAACGTGATCGGTTTGAAGGCTGCTGGTGTGCCGCCTTGAACGAGGATCTGCGGCGCGACGAGCGAGAACGTGTTGCCGAACGGATCGAGGTTCAACGTGTTGCCGACAGGAACGCCGGGGCCTGAGTAGCCAGGAGCGCCGCCATCAATCGTGATCGGCTGCAGGATCGACGGCTGCACGTTGAGGACTGTCTCTTATACACATCTGACGCTGCCGACGAAGGCTTAGGTGTAGATCTCGGTGGTCGCCGT
>OMIV01000333.1 GCA_900299185.1 Planctomycetaceae bacterium | reverse complement strand
GCCCCTCTCCCCGTAGGGGCGAGGGGAGTTAATTGCTCTTGTGAAGTCGATTCCTCTTCATGTTGATGAGCGACAAGCGGAATGAACGGCGCGACGTCGCGATTACCGAGCAGCCAGTGGCACAGTCGAGCGAATGTAAGATCGGCTTCACCGGCGATGGTGTAGTCCGCGAGTGCGACGATCTCTTGTTGCTCGGACTCGTAACTGACTTCCGGCCCGCCAAGCACAACGACGATCTCGGGGCGAAGTCGCTTGAGATCAGCCACCAGTCGCGTCGATTGGTCGATGTTCCAAATGTAGACACCGATGCCCACGATCTTCGGTTCGAGAGCCAAGATCGCTTCCAGCACATCTCCGACTCGTTGGCTGATCTCAAATTCAACAATCGCCGCGCGAGACTGCAACTCACCCAGATTGGCCATCAGATAGCGCAGCCCAAACGAAGCGTGTGCGTACTTGGCGTTGAAAGTTGTGAGAACAATGTCGGGCATGCGATTCCAGGAACGAAAATGAGATCGAGCATCGAAGTGGTACTGTCGAGGGCTTCTCAGTCGCGGAACGACTGAGCTACGTAGCCGAGTCGCTCCGCGACTCGGGCTTCAACTTCGACCGGTACAAAGTCAGTCGCCTCAGTCTTTCTTCTTCTTTCGAGTCGGCGGAGTCCACTCGGCAGGAGACGGCTTCGAGACGGTCAACGAACCCTTATCTCCACTCGCGGTGAGTTGTTGTCCTAACTTGGCCAGCATCTCTTGAACCCTCGCGGCCTGTTCGGGACGAGCAGCGAGGTCCGACGTTTCGAACGGATCAGCCTGCAAATCGAACAACTGAGTCTTGTCGATCTGGGGATAGCGAATCAGCTTCCAACGCTCGTCACGAATGGCTCGCTGCACTTGGCGATACGCGAAGACCATCTCTGTGCGAGCCGCTTGCTGAGGATCACGCAGAGTCGCGACGAATTCACGACCTTCACTGGTGCTTGGTCCGGTCACATTGCAGAGCTTGCCGAGCGTCGGCAGCAGATCGAACAAGTAGCACATGGCGTCCGTCGATTTGCCTTCAGCGATGCCGGGACCAGAGACAATCAACGGCACTCGAATTGAATGCTCGTAGAGGTTTTGTTTGCCAATCAAACCATGACTTCCGCGAGCCACACCTGAGTCCGCAGCGAAGACCACGATCGTATTCTTGGCGTGCGGCGATGCGTCCAACGCAGCCAGCACGCGGCCAATTTGAGCATCCAGATGAGAGACGTAGCGGTAGTACTCGGCCAGCATTTCGCGCACTTGATCTTCGGGCCGAGGCCACGGCAGAAGCACTTCATCTCGTAGCGTCATGTCGCCGTTATCGAACGGATGAAACGGCAAGAAGTTGGGCGGCAAGGGAATCGACTTCGCGTCGTAGTTGATCGGAAAGCCGTCCGGCACGATGTGAGGATCATGTGGCGCATCAAACGGGACGTAGCAGAAGAACGGCCCCGACTTTTGATCGTTAATGAATCGAATGGCCTCATCCGCAAAGACTTCGCAAGCATGCTTGGAAGCGAGTTGCGGAGGTTCGAGAGTTCCATTCACAACATCGCTGAGCTTCGCGTTCAGAGGGTTCGTCATCCCACCAGCGAAGATCGAACGTGCGGTTTGAAAGCTGGCTGAAATCGACTTAGGCCCGTTGTGCCACTTGCCACTGATGAAGGTCGAATAGCCCGCTTTGCCAAAGGCTGCGGGCCAAGTTGGATCGCGCATCATTTGCTCGTCGATGCGGAACACAGACTGCCCAGAGAGAAGCATCGCTCGCGAAGGAACGCAGGTCGCACCGTTAAAGCCCCCCTGCATGTAAGCTCGTTTGAACGACACACCCGACTTCGCCAAGCGGTCCAAAGCCGGAGTCTTGATGATGGAATTGCCGAGCGCCGCGATGGTGTCAGCTCGTTGATCGTCCGCGAAAAAGAAGAGCACGTTGGGCCGAGACTCATCTGCCGCCAATCCAATTTGTGGAGCCAGCGACAAGCAACTCGCAAACAACACGACGCGACACAGCTCAGCTAAGCGACGAAGCGGAGACATAAAGCACCATTCTCGATGAGAGACAACTCGGACCAACTGCCCAGAAAGAGATAGGTCTGCGATGCCACGTTGCAGGGCAAGCAACACGCCGCGACATCTCGCACCACTAGACTACGAATTGCAGTGGCGTCGCCCGCTCACGAGATCGCTTTCTCACGAGGCATTCAAAGTCTGCAGTGCCAGTCGAGGATTCGAACTGCGATCTAAGCCACGCCCAATTCGGGATCAACCTGCGGCAAGCGACCGCCCGTCTTCATGAAGTGCTCGGCCAACGCGATGACGTCTTCAGCGAGGCCGCTTTGACGCATGTGCTTGATCGTCAAATCGATGTTGTACGGCACACGTCGCAGCGAGACCTCGCCGTTCTCGATGACACAATAAGCCGCTCGCGGATCGCCATCACGAGGCTGCCCAACAATCCCCGGATTAATGACGGTCGTATGACCGACATTGAGCACGAACGGTTGGTGCGAATGACCGACACAGACAAAGTCCGAATCCACTCCCTCGGTACGCGCGGCCCAAGTGGTTTCATCTTCTTTGAGGTATTCGTCAAAGGGATCTCGCGGAGTCGCGTGCACCAGAAAGAAGCGTTTGCCATCGATCTCAAGTCGTCGAGTGACGGGCAACTGAGCGAGGTACTTGAGGTCGGTTCCAGATAACCGCTCCCAATGCAGCGGTCGCGAAGCCGCAGCCAGTAAACCGAGCCCTGTCCGCTTTCTTACAGGAATGCGTTGAGCAACCGCATGGTCGTGATTGCCTCTCACTCCCGCTGTCGCATGAGTCCGCATCCACTGCAAGCATGGCTCGGGATCAGTCGCGTAATCGACGAGGTCGCCGAGAAACAAGCAGGCATCAAAACGCTCTTGGATAGCGTCCAATGCAGGCCAGTTCGAATGAATGTCAGCGACAAGCAAGATCTTCATACAGGCACTTCGCCAAGACGGACTAAGCAACAAACGGTTCTCGACGGATCACAACTCAGTGAAGCCGCACCGGGATGATTTCGGTGAACTTCGCGTCTGTCGAAATCAACGAGCCGAACGCGGGATCGTGCGCGTCATCAACGCAGGGCTCGATATCGAAGTGGTCGCGGTCGCTGGGATTACGCATCTCAGAAACTCGCCACAACTCTCCCGACATAAAAGTCATGTCGGGAGATGTTGCGTTTCAGCATCGTCGACTGCGTCAGTCCACAGCAGAGCGGACTCAATCACGATTGCCCATCGCGAGCTACTTCAACCAACCATTCTGTCGGAACCAATACAGCAGATCCTTGCCCCACGGATGAACGTCGTTAGCGGGCACTCCATTCTTGCCGTCGCTCAAACCAATGCCGTGCGAACCCTTTTGATAGACGTGGAAGTCATACGCCACGCCAGCCTTTTGCATCGCCAAGACGAATCGCAACGAGTTCTCAACGGGCACGGCCTTGTCTTCACCCGTACTCCAAACGAAGCACGGTGGAGTGTCCTTCGTCACTTGCTTCTCATTGGATAACAGCTCGACCAAAGCCGGATCAGGAGTCATTCCCAAGAGGTTTCGTTTGGAACCTCCATGCGTCACGCCATCCTCCATGCTGATGACCGCATAACAGAGAACTCCGAAGTCAGGTCGCGAACTCACACACTCGACGGGATCAGTTGCATCAGCCTTACCCGCATCGAAGTGAGTCACCATCGTCGACGCCAAATGACCGCCCGCGCTGCTGCCCATCACGCCGATCATTTTGGGATTGAGCTTCCACTCATCGGCTCGACTGCGAACCGTCCGCATGGCTCGCGACACGTCTTGCCACATGACTGGATGACGATAGCCCTTCGAGCCCAAGCGATACCTCAACACGAAGCCCGAAACTCCATTCGCCGCCAAGTACTTCGCATAGCCCTCGCCTTCGTGTCCCGCGAGTCCTCCGTATCCGCCGCCCGGACAAATCACGATGCCCATGCCACTGGCCTTCTCGGGATTAGCCGGATAGACGGTCAACGTCGGGATGTCGTGATCGGCCTGCCCCAAAGCCCCAGGTGCCTCGTTGGTCCACAACCTCACCACAGACGGTGCTTCATCGGCCATCGCGGTTGCTCCCACCACAGAGAGCGCGATCACCAACAACCAGCTCGTCCAAACTCGGAACGCAGACGTCATGTTGCCAATCCTTCGAGAAGAGATACCGCGACCAGCGCCCTCGTGCCTCGTCACGTCGTGATGAAGCACTCGTCCGTTCGCGCGATCGCCAAGAAATAAGTCCTCGGCATGATTGTGAATCGCCCCCATCGCCTCAAACGGGGCGACCAAAAGTCTGAAACGCTGAGGTCGCAGCGAGCGCTGAAGAAACTGCAAGACGAGAGAAGCACCACTCACTCCTTCTCTCTGCGGCCTCAGCGCCCTCTGCGTTTCAAA
Source organism: Planctomycetaceae bacterium (assembly GCA_900299185.1). GTDB lineage: Bacteria > Planctomycetota > Planctomycetia > Planctomycetales > Planctomycetaceae > AM-0621. Next base: position 14,641 of record OMIV01000333.1, on the reverse strand, counting down.
TTCCATCCGCTGCGACTTCAAGAGTTGCGAGTCGCTCAACGAGACGAGATCCCGACATCAATCCTCAGCGCGCCGCCAGCCCCTCATGCAGAGAAGCCGCAAGAGCAGCCTCCGCCCAGCCTCGCGACCACGCTCTGATCGAGCCACAATCGCGGCTCGTGACTTCACCTTTCTCACTCTCTCAGGAACACGCTCATGAAACACTGGCTTCCCGCGTTCGTGATGTTGGCACTGTCTTCCTTCGCGCTGGCTCAAGATGTGAAACGCGACATCCCCTACTCCACTCCACCGGTCGAAAGGCACGTGCTCGATATCTATGCCCCGAAAGATGCCAGGAACCTGCCCGTGGTGTTCTGGATTCATGGTGGTGGCTGGCAAGCGGGCGATAAGAGCGGTGTGCAAGCCAAGCCTCAAGCCTTTGTCGATCGAGGTTTCGTCTTTGTGTCGACCAACTATCGCCTGCTGCCCAACGTCGAGATGGAGACCATCTTCAAAGACGTTGCGAAGTCCATCGGTGGGTCCACAAGCACATTGCCGAGCACGGTGGCGACCCGAACCGCATCTTTGTGATGGGTCACTCTGCAGGAGCACAACTCGCGGCCTTGGTCTGCGTCGACGACCGCTACCTCAAAGCCGAGGGCGTGCCGTTCAGTGTTCTGAAGGGCTGCGTCCCGGTCGACGGCGATACCTACGACGTACCAGCCATCATCGAGACGGCAGAGACTCGTCGCCGAGTCCACGGGCAACCTCAAGCGAAGTTCGGTCATCGCGAAAAGTTCGGCAACGATCCGAAGAAGCACATTGATTACTCGGCGGTGACTCACGTCGCGAAAGGCAAAGGCATCCCGCCCTTCTTGATCATCTACGTTGCTGAGCATCCCGATAACACCGCTCAAGCGCAGCGTTTCGGAACCGTGCTCAAGGATGCTGGAGTTCCCGTTACATTGATCGGCGGTAAAGGGACGACTCACACCAAGATCAACGCCGACCTCGGTGCCACCGATGATGAGGTCAGCAAAGCCCTCTTCGATTTCGTAGCAGCCTTGAAGAAGTAACACGGAGACTCCCGAAGCCAGAGTCTGAATGCTGCTCGCCTCTTCTCCGTGTCCTCCGTGAAATCCGTGTCCCGATTCAGAAGGCGGAATTGGACACGGACGACACAGACAACACGGAGTTGTCAGACCAGCCAGGATGCTCCTCGACGGAGTCCTTCATCTTGGAGTGCTGCGATTCATCGCAGCTTTCGAGCGTTACACCGATCCGTCCATCGGAATGGCTGGAGTCTCCCGCGGTCGGCACTCGCTTGCGCTTCGAGCTTGTAGGAATTCGTACCCGGCTCGGCATTCAACGACCTTCGGCTTTCGCGGCAAACAGCTTCGACCGTTTCAGTTTGAGGCGGTTCAACCAATAAGTGCCGAGTACTCCCAGCGTGGCCGTGCCGTAGGTCATGCTCCGGCGAAAGCTGATACTCGAAGCCTCGTCGAAGTATCTGACCGGCACCGGGATGTCGCCGATCTTGAAACCGAAGTGGACGGCCTGCGCGAGAAACTGGCTGTCGAAGACGAAGTCGTTCGAGTTGTTCTGAAACGGAATGGTTTCGAGCACCTCGCGTCGATACGCCCGAAAGCCGCTGTGGAAGTCACCCAGGTTTTGACCGAGCAACACGTTCTCGATGAAGGTCAACGCGCGATTGGCTACGTACTTCCAAACGGGCATGCCCCCGGCCAGCGTCTCGTGCCGAGTCCGAATGCGGCAGCCCATCACGAAGTCTAGGATGCCCAGTTGCAGAATCTTGACGGCGACATCAATCACGCGGCTGTCGTATTGAAAGTCGGGATGCACCATCACGACATAGTCTGCTCCATGAGCCAACGCGGTCTCATAGCACGTCTTCTGGTTGCCGCCGTATCCGGTGTTGCGTTCGTGAGTGACGACAGTCAGCCCCAACTTGCGAGCGAGTTCAACAGTCCCATCCTTGCTGCAATCGTCGACCAAAATCACTTCATCAACGCTGCCCTGCGGAATGTCATTGAGCGTGCGTTCGAGAGTCGACTCGGCGTTGTATGCCGGCATCACAGCGATGACTCGCGGTTTCTTTGATCCCGAGTTCGGCACACTCGCCAAGAGCGGATTGAGAACCGCGAGCAGTCCGTCAGCGGACTCGGTTGCAACCAAGTCGCAGGCTCTAGGGACATCGTCAACGGACATGCAAAGTTTCTCCTCAGCGGTTTCCACAACACTCGATCGACATGTTGAGCGAGTTGCAGGTCGAACGATCTCTCATGCGGTCGATGAATTCCATACTTCGACAAGCTTGATCAGCAAGACTTCGTCATCTGGGCCCAGTTCGTCGTGATTCGAGCAATTGAAAGGATCGACCAAAGTGTCGGTTGAGGACTGCCAACTCAGCTCGCCCCGAACAAATCCCAGTTGCCTGCCAAGACTGCTTCACGATGACCGGCCATGCGTGCGGGCTTCGTGAATTTCCTGGCAAGAACCTCGCTCAGAGTGTTGCCAGAAGCGTGAGGCTACTACCGTGCGTGCTCGTGTGGAATGGGTCACGATTTCGCGTCCCTATTTGAGTGTGCTCATGATCGACGTAGGCGCCTTTCGAGCTCGAACTTGCTCCGGTCTTACCCGGCGTTCGTTCTTGCGACTCGGTGCATCAGCTCCCGCAGCCCTTGGATTGGCAGGTATTTTATCTTCCAATCAAGAGGCATTCGCGGCCGTACAAGCCAAGGCCAAGTCAATTTTGGTCCTGTGGCTATGGGGCGCTCCATCTCACGTGGACACGCTGGATCCAAAGCCGGAGGCGTCCAATCAGTTCCGTGGACCGTTCGCTCCCATCGCGACCAAAAACCCCGGCGTCTTCTATTCCGAACTGCTGCCGAAATTAGCTCAGCGCAGCGATCGTTATGCGTTGGTTCGGAGTAATGTCACTTTTGCTCCAGGCCATCCCGACGCTGGCACCTTTGGATTAACGGGCTTCCCCGAGCGCCCCGAGCCCGTGCAACCGAATTTCGGTTCGATCGTCGCTAAGCACCGCGGTCATCGAGGCACGCTGCCTCCATTCGTGTCAGTTGGTCGAGGCATCCCGCGCGATGTGGTGCGCAGAGTCGATGGTTACGGTGGCGGAGTGCTCGGGAAGTTGTGGGATCCGTTCCCCGTCAGTTGCACAGACGAAGGCGAAGTCAGCATCCCCGCCTTGCAGTTGTTGGAAGGCTTGAACCCCAACCGCCTCACCGACCGCCGTCAGTTGCTCAATCAGATTGGCGCAGCAGAACGTCAACTTGATCAGGCCGGCATTCAAGATTGGGATCGGCAGTACCAACGAGCTTACAGTCTGCTGACCAATCCTCAGTCGCGACTGGCGTTTGATGTCACTCGCGAAAGTCAGCAAGTCCGCGACGAGTACGGACAGACGTCATTCGGTCAAAGCTGCTTGCTCGGTCGACGCTTGGTCGAGGCCGGCGTGCCCTATGTGCAAGTCAACTGGAGCGAGTACGTCGAGTCCATCACACCGAACTGCGACTTCGGTTGGGACACTCACATCTACAACTTCGAGATGCTGCAAGACACACATTGCCCCATCTTCGATCGAGCTTTCGCGGCGTTGTTAGACGACCTCGAACGAAGAGGCTTGCTGTCAACAACGCTTGTGGTGGCGATGGGAGAATTCGGACGCACGCCTCGTATCAACGGCCGAGCGGCTCGAGACCATTGGCCGCGGTGTTACTTCTCGCTGTGGGCCGGCGCAGGCATTGGTGCAGGCAGAGTCATTGGAGCGAGTGACAAGAATGCCGAAGATCCACTCACCACGCCCATCACACCGCTGATGGTCGGCACGACGATTTGTGAGTTGGCTGGTCTCGACACGCAAGCGCGGGCGGAACTCAATGTTCTCAACGGCGGTAGCGTCATTCACGAGTTGCTGACCTGAGATCCGACCCAGCCATCGCAGCCAAAGAATCCCCTTCCGCAACGGCAATACGCAATAACACGTTCCCTTTTCCGGAGTTACTGAGTGCAACGACGACCAAAGAGCTTGTTCGCCTCGCTCTTGGCCTTAGGCATGGCAGGACCAATCGTCCTGGCTCTGTTCGTCGCCGCGCTTCAAAGCTTTCAACAAGCCGACCTCGTTAGCCGTTGGGTCGAGACCGAACTGCGTGAAACCGGAACGGCGCTCGCTGCTGATCCAACCTTGCTCACGCACTATCGCGAGTCCGCTCAACAGGCACGCATCCGCTTAACGTTGCTTGATGAGAATGGCGCCGTGATCTCCGACACCGCCGGACTGGCTGCGGGCACGTCTCTGAACAATGAACCTGACGTTTATCTCGCGAGGACCGTCGAACATGGCACTCATCGCGACACTCGTGATGGCATCGACACCACTTACTTCTGCCGTCAGCTCGGCATTCGACAACACCCCATCTCGTATCTGCGAGTCAGTTGTCCGACCTTCGCATTGACGCATCTCAGCACAGGCACCGACGTGCCCGGCCAATTGGTAAGATCCATTTGGTTCTGGTTCGTGACGTTGGGCTTCACGTTGATGTCGACGATCATTTCGATCGTGGCCGTCCGACGTATCCGCAAGCCGTTGCTTAAGGCGACTTCGGCCCTAACCAACCTTGGTGAGCTGAGTTGGGAACCACGCCTCGAAGACGATGGTCGGGGCGAAGTGGCCGACCTCGGCGCGGCCTTCAACCGAGCAGTCGGCACGCTTGGTACCGAGTTCACTCGTCTGGAACGACGCAGCGGCGAACTCGAACAGTCGGCGCGATTCTTGGAAACAGTCTTGGGAGCAATGATCGAAGGTGTGATCGTTGTCGACTCACGACAGTGCGTGACTTACGCAAACTCGGCTGCGTCCACTTTGCTGGGCTCGCGATTCAACGCTCAGCAAATGACAGGGCGTCAGGTCCTGGAAGTTGTCCGTAATCAAAAGATGGATCAAACAGTTCGAGCGATATTCTCGGGGCAAGACCGACTGCGAACCGAGCTAGAACTGATTGGAGTTCAGCGTTCACTGAATCTCTTTGCGACTAGGCTCTCAGGCGGACCAACACCAGGTGCTGTGCTGGTTCTGCATGACATCACCGATCTCAGGCGACTTGAACGATTGCGACGAGAATTCGTTTCCAACGTCTCTCACGAACTGAAGACGCCGCTGGCCGCCATCGAGGCTTATGTGGAAACGCTCCTAAATGGAGCCGTACATGACACCAACGCTTGCGATCGTTTCCTCCGAGGAATTGAAACTCAGGCCCAGCGGTTACATCAGCTGATTCAAGACCTCCTGAAGCTCGCTCGAATTGAGTCCGGGAACGAAGCATTCGAAATCATCGAACTGCCCGCCGTGGCTTCCATCCGTTCGATCATCGAAGAGAACCTGCCGCTTGCAGATTCCAAACAAGTCGCCGTCGAGTTCGCTGATACTGACGAGATCTTTCTCAAAGCCGACGCTAAAGGCTTTCATACGATCATTGAGAACTTGCTGACCAACGCGATCAAATACACGGCTAACGGCGGACGTATCAAATTCGTAGTCGGAAACGACGGCAACGGCTTCGCCCGCATCGACATTCAAGATACGGGCATCGGTATCGCAACAGAGCATCAGGTCCGCATCTTTGAGCGTTTCTATCGAGTCGACGAAGCACGCTCTCGAGACGCAGGCGGCACGGGACTCGGCCTCGCGATTGTGAAACATCTCTGCCAAGTCTTTGGAGGCAGCGTCGCCGTCAGCAGCGAACCGCAAGTTGGCAGCATTTTCACGGTCATGCTGCCTCTGGCGTAACCAGCGATCCCGGCTAGCTCGTTCGATCGATACATCCCGAACGCATAGACGAAGCCGCAAACTGCATTCGTAGAATTCATGCGGTCGACTTGCCGGATACCCAAAGCGCAGATCACCAGACCGAACGGCGTAGTCCGCAACTATCGAACCACTCCGTCAATCGCCAGCCAAGGTACCTACCGCATAGCCCAACTCATGAGCGCAACCGACAAACTCACGAGGCTTAAAGCTTCGTTAAGGCTGACAAGATCGGCATCATCGCACTAATCCCGCATCAATCTCATCACTGCTTGCGATGATCAGCAGACATCGCTTTTAACGACACTATCGATCGAACCACCGATGCCAGTCGTAACGGTCGTCTTCGCCTTGATGAGGACCACTCGCTTAAGACGTCGATCCATCCCGCGTAGAGCGGTGCTCAAAGAGTCGGAGTGTCTTCCCACCAAAAACACATCCCTCTCCGCGACATACCGGTTAAGGCACATTTAGGAGATGGAACATGGTGCGTCTTTCATGGCTGGCCGATCTCAAGCAATCGTTCCGACACAAAGCTCAACGCAAATCCAATCGCGTAGTCCGACCGATCGAAGCTTTAGAAGTACGCACCTACTTGTCAGTGAGTTCGATCTTTAATGGCGGCGAGCTGACCGTTGTGTCGAACGGTTCGGACTCGATCGCAATTCGCACGAATCCCTCAGCGACCAGCCAAGTACAAGTGGTCGTCAACAATGCGATCGACCTCTCGATCGGGAATCTGCAAACCAACCAAGTCACCCACATCTCGGTCATTGGTAGCGATGGCAATAACACCATCGACTTATCAGGAGTGACCTCAACCAGATTCAGTGCACTGACTGGCATTGAAGTCGATGCTCGTAATGGCAATGACGTCATCATCACGTCGCCCAACTTCGGAGATCAGATCAAGGGCGGGGACGGCAACGACTTGATTAATGCGTCTGGTTCCTTGGTCGGAGTCAACCTCTCTGGCGGAGATGGCAACGACACAATCAACGGCAGTGCGTTTAATGACACTGTGGATGGCGGAAACGGCCAAGATTCAATCGACGGTTCGACGGGCGACGACAGCATTCTCGCTCAGGCTGGCGACGACACAGTGCTCGGCAATGCCGGCGACGACACGATTCTCGCCGGCGATGGCACCGACTCCGTACGCGGGGGTGACGGTGATGACTCGATCGATGGCGGTGACGGCAACGACTCGATCAATGGCGACAACGGAAACGATGTGCTCTTGGGTGGCAATCGACTCGACACCATCGATGGTGGCCTAGGGGACGACATCATTTCTGGCGGCGGATATCAAGACTCGCTCATTGGCAACTACGGCAATGACACCATCGATGGTGGCGGCGCGAGCGACGTCATCCTCGCGGGAGTTGGGCTAGATGTCGTGCATGGAGGAACTGGTGACGACACGATCTTCGGCGGTGAAGACGACGACACACTGATCGGCGAAGGCGGCAACGACAGCATCCTGGGCGAGAATGGCCAGGATGTACTGCAAGGCAACGCTGGCCACGACTCGCTGGACGGTGGCGAGGGCAACGATCGCGAGATCGGCGGTGCTGGCAACGACTTGATGGTCGGTGGTGGAACGCCCGTCGCAACGTTGCCGAACCTGGTCATTGATGATGCCGTTGTCACCGAGGCTGGCGGATTCGTTTCAACAAGCAAACTGAATCTTGCACAGCTCGTAGCAGAGTCAGTGCTGGCAGATATCACAGGAGACGGCATCGCAGACTTGGTGGCTGTGGGAGGTTCGACTCTCTCTGTATCGCCAGGCTCAGGCAACGGGACTTTTGGCGCTGCTCTCCAGTTCGGACTGACGGCAGGCTCACTTGCGAATGCAGTCGCTACCGGTGATCTCAACGGGGATGGTTTGATCGACGTCGTTGTGGCCAACGATCTCATCGACAACATGCAGGTATTCCTCAATGCGGGCAACACATTCGCCGCTCCGACTGCTGTGACCGCACCTCAAAATGCGAGTCCGTATGACGTCGCTCTCATCGATGTCGATCGGGACAATGACCTCGACATGGTCGGCCTCAATAACGGACCAGAAAACATCTCGATCTATACAAACAATGGCCAAGGAACCATGGCGGCGCCAACGAACGTCGCGATCGGCGGAACAGGAGCATCGGATTTCGTGAGCGGCGACTTCAACGGTGATGCCATCATCGATGTCACTGTCGTGAGTTCGGGCTCACGGAATATCTCGTTCATGGCCGGTGGTGGAAAAACCTTTGCGGCCGCCGTGACATCTTCAGTCGGAATCAATAACCCCGATGAAATTGACGCTGCAGACTTCGATCGAGACGGCGATCTAGATGTGGTCGTCGGATCGACTTCCGCCTTCGGAACAGGCGCGATCGAAATCCTACTCAACAACGGCAAGGGCGTCTTTTCGTCTGGAGGAACAGTCAATCTCGGTCGCGCAACGAGCGACCTCAGCGTGGCGGACTTTGATGGAGACGGCGACATCGACATCGCCTCGGGCGACAGGAATAGCGGTAACGTCACGTTCGCGATCAATACTGGGAGTGGAAGTTTCGTCCCAGGACACTCAGCTGCGGCTCAAGGTGCCGAAACCATCAACGTCGCGAACATCTTGGGTGATGCGTTGCCGGACATCGTCGCGGTGGGAGCATTCAATGGTGCGGTCCTGGAGAATCGAGCAGCCATCGGAAACACAGCCACGTTCGGCATCACATTGACCAGCCCCTCCGCGGTGCCAGTCACGGTTCAGTACACAACCACTGCAGGCACAGCGACCGGTACAGGCGAGGTTTCGACCGGAACGGGAACAGTGACCTTCGCCCCTGGCACACAATCTCAAAGTGTCATCGTCAATCTGGGGCCTGACCTTATCAGAGAGACAATCGAGAATTTCCAAGTCACGCTAAGCAACCCAACGAATGCCAACATCACAGATGGCGACGCGAATGGTTTGATTCTCGATAACGATGGTGGTGCGCAATCGACGTTGATCAACGCCGTCGACGCGAGTGTCACCGAAGGAAATGCACCATCCTCTCTGACGTTCCAAGTAACGTTGAGTCGTCAAAGTGCAACACCGATTACAGTCAACTATCGCACGGACGATGGAACTGCCAGCGTAGGTTCAGACTACGCTGCACAATCGGGAACCATCACTTTCCCGGCGGGATCAACAAGTCAAAGCGTGACGATTTCCATCACGGGTGATCGAACTGGAGAGGTCGACGAAACAGTCTTCTTGGTTCTCTCAAACGCGGCAGGAGCAACGATCGGTGACAGTCGAGGAGTTGGCACAATCACGAACGATGACGGTGCCGTCGTTCCGTTTGTCGGCGACACTCTCAACGGAGACACCGGAGCAAACACCATTATTGGAAGCCGTGGCAACGACATCATTACGGGCGGACCGAACCCCGAGACTCTCAGCGGCGGCGATGGCAATGACGTCATCTATGGTGGCTCCATGCCAGACGTACTGCATGGCAATGCGGGCAACGACACACTCTTCGGACAAGGAGGTCCAGACACGCTCGTCGGTGACGCCGGCGATGACGTCATTCGCTGGCGAGGCGAAGCAGACGGTAATGATCTCTTCTCTGCAGAAGACGGGTCAGACTCCGTTCTGATCACCGGCACTAGCGGTTCCGACACGTTCGCCGTCAGTCAATCAGGCACCTCTGTCGTGGTGTCACAAGGCACCGGCAGCATCACGATCACCTCACCGCAAACGGGCCTAACTCCTGGCGCTGAATTTGTCCAAATCCAAACACTGGGCGGATTAGACAATGTGTCGATCGACAATCTCACGAACGTCGAAGCGTTCGTGTTAGATATCGATCTCGGTTCCGGTAACGACACCTTCAGCGCCGCAGGGAAGTCGATCGGTAAAGTCCGAATGTTGGTAAACGGTGGCGTTGATGACGACGTCATTCGAGGCAGCGATTCCAGCGAAACGATCCAAGGCAGCGACGGTAATGACGTCATTCGCGGTGGACTCGGCGACGACTCAATTCTCGGAGGAATCGGTGATGACAACCTACAGGGCGAGGACGGCAACGACGTAGTTCAAGGTGAAGATGGCAACGACTCGTTGGATGGCGGACTCGGCGACGATTCGCTTATCGGCGGTTTCGGTGACGACACAGTCGCCGGAGGTGACGGCAACGACTCGCTGATTGGCGGCTTCGGCGATGACAATCTCGCAGGTGAAGCTGGTAATGATTCGATCCTCGGGCAGTCCGGCAGCGATGCGATTTATGGTGGCTCTGGTAACGACACTGTGAATGGCGGTCGCAACGACGACACCGTCAGCGGCAACTCAGGCGACGACGTTGTGATCGGCGACCACGGTAATGACTTGGTCCTGGGCGACGGCGGCAACGACACTCTCAACGGCGGAGATGGCAACGACACGCTGCGAGGTGGTGATGGCAATGACGCACTGCTCGGCGGCGACGGCAATGATTCCATCCAAGGTGAACTCGGACGCGACACCATTCTGGCCGGCAATGGCGACGACACCGTCCAGGGTGGTGGCGGAAACGACATCATCTTTGGTGAGGATGGCAACGATGTGCTCAATGGCAACTCAGATGTAAATGACACCATTGTCACCGGACAAGGAGCCGACACGGTGGTCGATGGAGCCTCTGAAATTGATGAGCATTTCACGCTGTCGAGTGTGTTGCTCGCTCAATTGAATCTCATCCCATAACGATGTTGGCGAATTCGCGATCTCGATCTACAAGTGGCGTGATGCACTCATCACGCCACTTTCGTTTGTAGAGTGGCACTCAGTTCCTTTCGCAATAACTGCCAAGCCATCTCCGCAGCAGGAAATCCATGAACGTGATACGCCAACGTCTACTGAATCGCGTTTCGCTACTTGTCGTACTATCGCTCGGACTTGCCGCGCATCTGCAAGCCCAGGACAAACTCCAAGAGCGCTACCGCGATGAACGGTCCAAGATGGTGCAAGACGTTTTGGTCCGTGAAGGAATTCGCAATCAGCGTGTCCTTCAAGTCATGGGAGCAGTCCCTCGCCACGAATTCGTCGATGGACTGCATCGTAAGCAATCCTACATCGACACCGCGCTTCCCATCGGCCATCAGCAAACGATCTCGCCACCATTCGTCGTGGCCTACATGACCGAGACGATAGACCCGCAACCGGAAGAGCGCGTGCTCGAAATCGGCACGGGCAGTGGCTACCAAGCGGCCGTCCTCTCGGGACTTTGTAAAGAAGTTTACACCATCGAGATCGTTGGACCGTTGGGCATTGAAGCCGAGAAGAAGCTTAAGAAGCTGGGCTACAGCAACGTGTCATGCAAGATCGGCGACGGCTATCAAGGCTGGCCGGATAAAGCCCCTTTTCACAAAATCATTGTGACGTGCTCACCGGAAAAGGTACCGCAACCGCTGATCGACCAATTGGCCGAAGGCGGCAAGATGATCATCCCACTCGGCGAGCGTTACCAGCAGGTCTTCTATCAGTTCGAGAAGCAAAACGGGCAACTCAAACCCACGAAGCTGATCCCTACTCTCTTCGTGCCGATGACCGGCAAGTCGGAAGATCTTCGGGACATCAAACCCGACCCCGCACATCCTCAGTCGCTCAATGGCAGTTTTGAGATCGATTCCAACAAGGACGATCGCCCCGACAGTTGGCACTATCAGCGGCAAGTTGAACGCATCAAGGGAGACGCCCGAGATGGTGACTACTACTTAGAGTTCCAGAATGCGGACTTAGGTCGTCCATCCCAAATGCTTCAAGGATTAGCAATCGATGGTCGCAAGGTCGCAACAGTCAATCTGTCGTTGGATGTAGCTGTCGAGGCAGTCACGTTGGGCGAGCAATCTTTCGAGAGACCGGCTCTCGTCATTCACTTCTACGACTCAGTGCGACGTCCGATCTCCGACATCGTCGTCGGTCCGTTTACTCGACGCACAAGTTGGGAACGCATCGGCAAGAAGATCGAAGTCCCCAAAGACGCTCGTGAAGCCGTCATTAGAATTGGCCTCAATGGAGCGATCGGGAAGATGACTGTCGACAACGTGAAGTTGAGCTACGTCTCGCGTTAATGCGTCATCGCGACCTAAGTCGACGATCTGGCCCCGTAAGAGCAACTCATCAAGCTGCGCCTATTTTGACAAGGTCGCGTCCTCTGCATTGAAGTCTGGTTGGCAAAGTCATCGATCGGCCCGAATTAAGCCGTTCAGTTCGTAGTCGACACGGTCAACGAGTAAGTACTCTCGATCTCCAGGTACTTCGCATTTCGCGTGCTCCTCAACCCAGTCCCTTCATCGATACAGCCGACTGGGGCTTGAACTCTGAGTGGATCGTCTCGCCGATGGAGTACTTCGACACGACCGACACCGACAAACTAAATCGCGCACCGCTGGCATTGCTCTATTTCAATGTGCTCATCATCGCGACTTGTGGACTGATCTATGAGCTGCTTGCAGGGACTCTCGCGAGCTATGTGCTCGGCGACTCAATCACGCAATTCTCCTTCATCATCGGTGTGTATCTTTCCGCACTCGGAGTCGGGGCATGGTTGTCGTCATTCATCAAAGGAGACCTAGCCCGAGTCTTCATTGAAGTTGAACTCGGCGTAGCTTTGCTTGGTGGTACGAGTGCTCCGCTCTTGTTCTTGAGTTTCGCAAGACTCGCTTGGTTTCATCCGGTGCTCTACGGAGTCGTCTTTGGCATCGGAGTCCTCGTTGGGCTTGAGCTACCGCTCCTCATGCGGATTCTCAAAGACCATCTCGACTTCGGCGATTTAATCTCCCGAGTGCTCGCTTTCGACTACATTGGTGCGCTCGTGGCATCGCTGATGTTCCCGATCTTCCTAGTGCCTCGCTTAGGACTTGTCCGCACGAGCTTGGCGTTTGGACTTTGCAACGCTGCCGTTGGCCTCTGGGGAACAAGACTTTTGAAACCAATCCTGAAGGGCTCAGCGCGCGGTCTCCAGTGGCGAGCCGTGTTAGTGATGGCCGTTTTGATTCTTGGGCTGATTAAGGCCGATTCACTAACCACATTGGCCGAAGATCGTCTCTTCACAAATCCCATCGTTTACACCGAAACCAGTCATTATCAGCGGATCGTGATGACTCAGGACGACGCTGGGTTTCAGCTCTTCTTGAACGGCAATCTGCAATTCAATTCGTCTGACGAATACCGCTATCACGAATCCCTCGTGCACCCTGCGTTCTCTCTGGTAAGCCAACCTCGCCGCATCCTGATCCTCGGCGGTGGCGATGGGTTAGCCGTGCGCGAGATCTTGCGTTATCCCGGCATCGAATCCGTAACCATCGTCGACATCGACCCCGCGATGACCGGCCTGTCGAGCGCGTTTCCCCCGTTGGCGCGATTAAACGGCAACTCGTTGAAAGACCCTCGAGTCCAAATCGTCAATGACGATGCGATGATTTGGATCGAGTCCGTTCGTGAGATCTTCGACATCGCGATCGTCGACTTTCCTGACCCAAACACATTCGCTCTGGGCAAGCTCTACACCACGAGGTTCTTCCGACTTCTGAGACAACGTTTGAGCGACAACTCGATTGTCGCCATGCAATGCACTTCTCCGCTTATGGCCCGTCGATCATACTGGTGCATCATCAAGACGCTGGAATCAGCCGGATTTAGGACAGCACCCTATCACGCCACCGTGCCGTCATTTGGCGAATGGGGCTTCGTACTCGCGAGCCCCACTGACATCTCAATACCTCGAACACTCAGTAACGACGTGCGACCTCAGTTGAGGTTTCTCACAAGCGATCTCCTGCCGCTGCTGTTTGAGCTGCCGCGCGACATGCAATCCGTCGAAGTAGAGATCAATCGCCTCGATAACCAAGCATTGGTGCGGTACTACGAAACGGATCTCGGCCTTCGAACATTCGAGTAAGACTTCCGAGTTCGACCACTCGTTAAGACCCCTATAAGGTTCCATTCAGATCGCGTCAGTTTGAGATGTATTTCGTCTGACACTCAAACTTGTCCCGACGGCAACTACCGACACGTCCGTCCGATGAAGATTCATTAGGAGCATGTTTATGCAACTTTTCTCAATCCGGTTCGTGCTGCTTGCGTTCTTGCTGTCGACGCAGAGCGCGTTTGCTAATCGTCCCAACATCCTCTTCATTTGCACTGACGATCAAGCTCCGTGGGGCGCGGGTTTCACCGGTAACAAAGACGCACACACACCCAATCTCGACAAACTTCGATCTGAAGGCGCTTGGTTAACAAACTCTTTCACGGTCACGCCGGTTTGCAGTCCATCGCGAGCGGCGTTGCTTTCGAGTCGCTATCCGTCTGAATTAGGAATCAACGACTGGATTCGTCCCGACGAGAAACACGGCCTCGATCCCGCCCTTCCAACGTGGCCATTACTATTACAGCAAGCAGGCTATCAAACGGGCCTCGTCGGTAAGTGGCACGTAGGACATACCCCCGAGCGGCATCCCACGAAACTTGGTTATGGATACTTCATGGGACTGCTTACCGGAGGCGTCTCAACGAAAGATCCACAACTTGAGAAAGACGGAAAGTCTCAGAAGTTCTCAGGGCTCACCGAAGACATTTTCACCGATCACGCCCTTGAGTTCATTCGTTCGAATCGCTCGCGTCCTTTCGCCCTCTCCCTCCACTATCGAGCGCCTCATACGGCGTACTTGCCAGTCTCAGAAGACGATGCCGCCCACCTCCGAGACAAGAAACTGACGCTGCCGAACTATCCAGATCTCGATGAGAAAAAAGTCGAGAACAACATGCGAGCCTATCTCTCTTCGATCGCCTGTGTGGAT
>OMIV01000332.1 GCA_900299185.1 Planctomycetaceae bacterium | reverse complement strand
GTGCGGTGACCGTACCGCGTTTCAGGTCCGAAAAGCGTTTTGAAAGTTCGCAAACGGAGATCATGACTACGGCCTTACGTCGGAGACGTGAGTTGGCTGAATGCTTGCAATCAAACAGCAGCCTCTACGCTTCGATCATGAAAAATCTGAAGTCGGTAAACGCAGCGACGCCGATCGCCGAGGTGCGCCGCCATGAACTCTACCCCCACGTTGACTGGCCAATGCCAGTGAAAGGTTGAGTTCGAAAAACACTGACAGGAACAAAACCACCCAGTTGTCTTGAATGGAACCGTTCCGAGTTTCTCCCTGAGCGAACTCGTCCCCGCAATCCACGTGATCGCTGCAATTGGTCTTACGTGCCAACATCTGCTTGTGACAGGAAGTTCCGACCTTGCCGATGAATCGGACGCGGTGCTGCGAGGTTTGACGCCCCCTTGTGTCGCTTCCAGAATCCGCCCCGTTGAAGCCCTTCACCCCACTCCAAGATTTTTATTTGGGAGCTGTTTCCATGAAGCGAATCTGTCTGACGCTCGGACTAGTCGCCGTTAGCGCCGGTTTGATTGTTCCTGTTTTTGCTGCCGCTCCGGCGAAAGTTTCCGAGATCATCACGATCGAAGAACTGGTGGCTGAGGCCAAAGAACGAGTCGCCAAGCTCGGTGAATCCGTGGCAAATGAAGAAGCATTCAAGAAGGCGCTCGAAGAAAAGTCGGTCGGACGAGAAGGCGGCGTGCTCGCCGTGACTGCTCAATCAATCGTCGAACACAGCAAGGGCAAGGACAGCGGCATTGCTGGAGCCACGTTGCGAGACGCTGCGTTGGTGTTGCGACGAACCAAGTCCTTCGACGACGCCAAAGCTGCGGTTGCTAAAGCTCAAGAGGCGATCAACGGGAAGGCCGATCCTGCGGCCGTCGCGGATCATCCTTGGGCTAAGTTAACCGGCATGCATGCCATGATGGACGAGATCGAAATTCGACAGCAAAAGATCCGTCGAGCACTCGCGAAGCCACGTGATCTTCCTAAGTCGAGCCAACATGCGGCCGTGATTGCGATCCTGTCCTTGGCCATGGAAGAGGACACTCACGAGGTCAAGAAGCCTGAAGAGATTCCTCAGTGGAAGGCTTGGTCGAAGGAGTACCGCGAAACGTTGGCTAAGACAGCTGCGGCGATGCGAGCCAACAAAGCTGATGATGCGAGCGCCGCGTTCAACGGCTCGGCCAAGATTTGCACGACATGTCACGATAAGTTCCGTGACTAATATTGGACCGCAGATCGCCTAATAGCTGTGCTTCAAACGGCAGCCGAGCGAATGACTTCTGTGTCGATCGCTCGGCTGTTTTTGTTTGATCTTGCGATTCTTAACCCATCAGCGAGTCCCTGCTGGATTGCAACCGCGGCTTTGAATTCAAGGGGGCTCTGCTAGGATCCCCGCCGCAAAGTCCGAAGTCTCGATCCGAAGGGATGTTACGTGCTCGATACCTACGCCGATCGCTGGGCGCTGATTACCGGAGCCTCTTCAGGCATCGGGGCGGCGTTTGCGCGTTTGTTGGCGGCTCGTGGCATGCATCTCGTTTTGACAGCCCGTCGTGAAGACCGGCTGAAGGATCTGGCGACCGAGCTACATACGCAGCACGGCACGCGCTGCGAGATCATCTGCGGAGATCTTTGCGATCCGGCTGAGGCTCGTCGCACGTTCGAAGACGTGAAGCAACGCGGTCTGCCGATTGAGCTGTTGATCAACAACGCGGGCTTCGGGTTTGTTGGAACGATCAACGACACCGACCCTGCTCGCATGATGCAGATGGTGCAGCTCAACCTCGCATCGCTGGTGGAGCTGACCTACCTCTTCCTGCCACAGATGTTGGAGCGAGGTCACGGCGGGATCATCAATCTGTCATCGATCGCCGCCTTTCAGCCCGTGGCTTACATGCCGGTCTACTCGGCGTCGAAAGCGTTCGTGTTGCACTTTACGGAAGCACTTTGGGCCGAGGCTCGAGATCGCGGAGTCACTGTCACAGCCCTTTGTCCCGGCACAACGGCGACGGAGTTCTTTGACGTTGCGGGTGTCAGCGGTTGGTTGGGCAAGCACAAGCACCACAGCGCTGAGTACGTGGCTCGAAAGTCCCTGCGAGCGATGGAGAAGGGACGACAATACGTCATCCCCGGTTGGCAAAACTTCTTGCTGTCGTTGGGCGTGCGATTGGCCCGCCGCAAGATGGTTGTCTTGCAATCAATGAGATTCTTCCGACCGCGAGCCAAAGACGGCGACACTCCTTCGAAGTAATGCTGCCGCGCGACTTTTCGGCGCGATGGCAAGTTCTGCTTTGTGTAGTGCGTATTACTTGCTGGCTTCGTCCATGAACGTCTTCAATCGCGCAACGACCTCTGGATACTGATCAGCGACGTTGCGTTGCTCGCCGGGATCAGCTTGCAGATCGAATAGTTGCATCGCGGCCGGTTCGACGCCGGTCCGCAAGCCAGGATGGTCCGACGGCTGATACTGATTCATCGGCGCCAGGATTGTTTTGCCGTCTGGCCCGCGAGCGTCGGTCCAAGTGCCGCCCTTTTTGGTGAGTCCCAAGAAAGGGTCTTTGCCAGGGAGCACATGCAACTTCCAGCGAGCGTCACGAACCGTTGCGAGTTGCAAACTCTGAGCACCAATCAACGCCACATGCGGACTTGCGGCTGTCGATGTGCAGAGCGGCAGAATGTCGCGGCCATCAATGACTCGATCGGCGGGAGCGGCGATGCTCGCAGCTTTCAGCGCTGTCGCGAAGAGGTCCATCGTGACAGCTGGCTCAGCACTGACATGCCCAGCGGGGATGTGGCCTGGCCATCGAACGATGCAGGGGACTCGATAACCGCCTTCGAATGTGCTGCCCTTCATGCCGCGTAATCCGCCGGTACTGCCGCCAAACCACGGGCCGTTATCGCTCGTGAAAAACACAATCGTCTGTGAGTCGAGTTGCAGTTCCTTCACCTTCTCCAGCACGCGACCAACGCTGGCATCAAGCTCGCTCAGCACATCTCCATAAAGCCCGTTGCCGGACTTCTGCGCGAACGCGGGCGATGCTGCTAACGGCTTATGTGGCATCGCATGAGGCAGGTAGAGGAAGAACGGTTTCGAGCGGTTCTTCTCGATGAAGCTCAATGCGCGGTCGGTGTAGCGCTGAGTGAGCGTGGTTTGATCGAGCGGATATTCGATGGGTTGATCGCCTTCGAAGAGCTTCACCGGTCGCATGTCGTTCGAGTACGGAATTCCGAAATACTCGTCGAAGCCCCGATGCGTTGGCAGCCACTCCGGCTTAGCGTGACCGAGATGCCATTTGCCGATGATGGAGGTCGCATAGCCGGCCTTTTGAAACAACTGGCCGAGAGTGATTTCGGTTTCTGGAAGATGAGTGACATCCGCGACCGGCCCACCATCAGGAGCAGGGTTGTTGGGCATGCCACAACGGAAGGGATATCGCCCCGTCAGCAGAGCAGCTCGCGTTGGAGCACAAAACGGAGCCGGGCAATTGAACTGAGTAAGCTTCGCACCCTCTGCTGCCATGCGATCGAGATGGGGCGTCTTGAACTTTGGGTGCCCATAACAACCCAGGTCTCCGTAACCCAAGTCGTCGGCCAGAATGATGATGACGTTGGGCTTCGATGACGGAGCTTGATCGCTCGCGGCGACCACACTGCCAAGGACCAACAGTACCAACAAACTCCAGCAGTTCTTCATGGTTGCAGACTCGATAATTGGATGAGCGATGCCTCTGGGAACTACTTCTTTCCCAACGATCTCTGGATCTGGAAGAATTCGCGCAGGATGTCTCGACAGTCTTCTTGCATGACTCCACCGATGACCGTCGAGCGATGATTCAAACGCGGATCTTCGGTGATCTGGAACAACGAATGACATGCTCCCGCCTTGAGATCCGTTGTGCCGTAGACGACCGTCGGAATGCGAGCTTGCACGATCGCTCCCGCACACATCGGGCAGGGCTCGAGGGTCACGTACAGCGTGCAATCCAGCAGCCGCCAACTGCCCAAGGTTTGTGCGGCTTGAGTGATGGCGATGATCTCGGCATGTGCGGTGGGGTCTTGCAGAGTCTCGCGCTGGTTGCAGCCAAAGCCGATGATCGAGTCTTGATGCACGATGACCGCACCGACGGGAACTTCTCCTTGCTCGAACGCGGCGCGTGCTTGATCGAGTGCTTGCCGCATCCAATGGTCATGAGGCAAAAATAGATTCGAGGCAGCGAGGTCGTTCATAGTGGGTGTTGTTTTTCTGACAGTGCTCGTCGTTTGCGGCTTACGAAGTCTGCTTCGTGAGTCACAGGTTGGAGATTCGTTGCTGACGACTCAGCAAGAACCTAGGGCTGGCTGAGTTCGTCCGCGATGCTGGCGGGATCTGTATTAATGCTGACACTCAGTGACGACTTCACTCCCGCACCTTGCCACAGCTTGGTGAGTGGTTCGTAAGTCGCAGTCAGATCGGTGGCACTCAAGACTTGGCCGCCGCCACTGACGCCACCAGCGATGACCAAGCGACGCGGTTCGGTCACAGCCGCGACATGTGGGACGTCGCCGAGGTCTCGCAAGAAAGCCGGGACCATCAATCCCAAACGCTGACCCTGGTAGGGCACGTCGCTCACATAGCTCGCTAGCGAACCCACCGTCGCGACATGAGTGACACGCGCGTCCGTGGCTGCCGAACAGAGCGCGACCATCCCAGCGGTTGACTGCCCAACGACAGCGACTTGCTGCGGTAACTTCGCATCTGCAGCAGCGATCGCATCGAGCAATCGTCGAACGTCGTAGGTCCATTGGCCCAGCAACGGACGACCGAGCCACAAACTCCATTCGGCGGAGTTGTGATCCGGAGCGCGTCCAATCGAATCACGTTCGTGAGCCAGCTTGCCGGTTGCTCGCAGATCGAGCGCGACAACATCCCAACCTCGTCCCACTAATTGCTCGGCCAACGGCGACTTCAATGCTCCTTCGCCGTCATCGAGATCTAGCACGACCGCGATGCGGTTCTTGTTTGCCGGGGCCTTGCGATGGAGCGCGTTCAAAGTCAGTCCGGGTTCTGGACTGAAGCGAAGAGTTCTTACACCCAGAGCGTCGAACTGAGAGGCATCCAATTGCAGAGGACTTGATTGAGGAAACCCGCCGAGCAAGTTGGTCAGGGTCTCTCGAAGTCGAGCAGGTTCTTCACGGCGCTCGCGCTGCGCTGAAGCTCCATCCTTCCCGGCCAACAACGCACGAGCTTCTCGCGCCGCGAACTTCGGGACGGTCAGCCAATCGTTAGGCCGTGAGTCTCCGGGATAGCAGCGAATGGATTCAGGATCGGCAGGCTTCAACGTTGGCTCGGGGATTGGTGATGAATCGCCCTCTAGTTTGAGATGCCGCGTCATCCAGCCATACATCGTTTCGCGCATGGGCTGGCTGTAATCGTGATGCCAGTCGAAGACGGCATGCTTCAGCGCGGACGGTCGTTGATTGAGATCAAAGATAGGCTGAGCCGCGGCGAGCGACTTCTTGGCTTCACCCACCGAGAATTGAAATGCGTCCTTCGTCGCGCTGGTGACCATCAAGCCGCGCGGTGCGGTGAGGGCCAGAATGCCTGACTCTTCTGTGAAACGCAGTGCTCCCGGAACGACCTCGCACATGCAGCAAGCAGCCCCGAGGTAAGCCTGATAGTTCCCGACTGAGCATGTCGGCACGGCCGCGCTCAGCCGCTCGTCCCACGCTCCGGCATACATCGACTGATTGCCGCCGCCACTCGCGCCCGTGACACCGATGCGCGAACCATCGACTTCGGGTCTCGTTAAGAGGTAGTCGACGGCTCGCATGTTTTCATGAACCTGAATCCCCGACAGAGGCATGCCCAGAGGGAACAACATCGCTCCGACCATCTCACCGTGATACTCGCCCAGCTTCTTGTCGATCCCACGCTCGCCAGCTCCGAAGGCATCAACAGCCAAGACGAAGAAGCCGAGTTTGGCCGCTCCGATGCAACGTGATTGGACCGTTGGAGCTTGCTTCGCTTCCTTCCAATGACCATGCACTTGGAGGATCGCCGGGAGCTTGCCGGGTTTGTCCGGCACATAAGCGTGCGCGGTCATCCACACTCCAGGCCGAGTCTGAAAGATCAGTTTCTCGAGGCGATAGCCATCGAACTGCATCTCACCAAGCTTCTTCGGTTCGAGCGGACAATTCTCTGTGGGAAAGACTCTCCAAACAACAGCCAGTTGCTTACGCAGCTTTTCGCGCTGTTGATTCCATTCGTCGATGGTCTGCGGGGGGGCATCGTTTGACCTCAACGCCGCCGCTTGTGCTTTGACGAACGCCAAGAACTCGCCCCGTCGATTGGGAGCATCAGCCCCCCGCGCGGACGAACTCACCAAGCTCAGGCACACCACAGACAGTAATGAAAAGCACAGACGCAATCGCATGCTTCATCTCCTGCAGATTGTTTGTTGCGCGACAAACCAACGTCGTCACTGACAGACCGCGGATCGAGTCAACTCAGTGGGTCATGCTCGACGCCACTTGTCATGTCTCATCCCTCAGAACACACCGCGGCGAGTCTAGGTACTTCGCTTCAACATCATCCACCCGACGCGAGACAGTCACCTTGACCGAGTCTGGTGGCAGCAGAAGACTGCTGCGGTTTTCTTGTTTGGAGTTGGTCTTTTTGCGCGAATGGATTCGCCATGCATGTCTTCTTTTCTGTTGGTGAACCGAGTGGCGATCAGCATGCCGCTCATCTCATAGATGAACTGCGAAGCCGACGCACCGATTGGGTGTTTTCGGGTTTTGGCGGCGAGCACATGGAAGAGCGAGGATTGAACTCGCTGTATCGCCTGACGAATCTCGCGGTGATGGGAGTCTTTGCCGTCATCCCACTGTTGGCGAAGTTCTATCGGCTCATGAAGCAAGCCGAGCGGTTCTTCGCCGAGCAACGGCCGGACGCTGTCGTGCTGGTCGATTTTCCGGGATTCAATTGGTGGATCGCTCGTAAAGCCAAACGCGCGGGCATTCCGGTCTTCTATTACTTGCCGCCGCAGTTGTGGGCTTGGGCTCCGTGGCGCATTAAGCGAGTCCAGAAGTTTGTTGATCACGTCATTAGCTCGCTGCCGTTTGAGCGAGACTGGTACGAGGAACGCGGCGTGAAAGTTGAGTACGTCGGGCATCCGTTCTTCGACGAGATTCAAGCCAAGCAGCTCGATCAGCGATTTCTCAGCACATGGTCGAATCTTCGGTCGCCAGTGGTTGCGGTCTTACCGGGGTCTCGAAACGCGGAGATCAAACACAACTGGGCGTTGCAAGTGGAGATCGTGAAGCGGCTGCATGCACGTCATCCCGAGGCTCAGTTCTTGGTGGCGTGTTACAAGGACGCTCATCGACGGCATTGCGAGGCTCACGTGCTCGCGCATGCTCCGACGTTGCCGATTCATTTCTTTGTGTGCAATACGTCCGAGATCATCGAAGTCGGAGATTGCGCACTGATGGTGTCGGGCTCGGTCAGTCTCGAACTGCTCGCTCGCAAGACACCGCCGGTCGTTCTGTATCGAGTCGATTGGCCGTTCTATGTGATTGGCCGATGCTTGGTCATCTGCAAGTTCATGACGCTCGCCAACCTGATCGCTCGCCGCATGGTCGTGCCCGAGTTCTTGTCGGTCGGCAATCCCGAGCCCGTCGTTAAGGATGCTCTGCAAGTGCTTGATCTCTGGTTGAGACTTCCAGAAGAGCGAGCCAAGGTTGTCGCAGAAGTTACACAAGCCATTGGCGACTTCCCGGCGACAGGCGCCACGGCACGGGCGGCCGAGTTCATCATGAGCAAACTCGGAGTTCAGCCAGTTACAACGCCGACACTGCACCGCGAGGCCGCGTGAGTATTTTCTCTTACTGCCCTCGCTCCTTTTGGGGTGAGGGAAAATGAAGACAGGAAATGCACCCTGATGGATTGGCCGGCGGACTCACTTCATCGGCCATAGGAGCGCGTCCGAGAAGTGGGATAGGCATCTTGCCTGTCAGCATAAGCGATTGGAGCTGCAACAATTCTGACAGGCTGGAAACCTATCCCACGGCATACTCGGGCTGACTTCTAGTCGCGCAGATGGAACAGTCGACGAAGTGCGTCGAGCAAGCCGTGCGGCGTGCCTTCTTTGGCTTCTTGTCGCAACGCTTCCAAAGGTGGATGCAGCAGCTTGTTGACGATTCTCTCGACACTGCGCTCCACGTTTTCCAAGTCTGCGGCGTTCAAGTGAGCGAGCTTGCCCCGTAGTCGGTCGAGTTCATCGCGACTGATCTCGTGCCACTGCTCACGGAGCCGTTTCACGATTGGTCCCGTCGCGCGATGGTAGATCTCTTGCATGAAGCGATCTGTCTCATCGTCGACGATTCTCAAGGCTCGATCGATCTCCTTCTGCCGTGACTTGCGATTGCGATCGCAGGTGACGTTCAACGCATCGATGTCGTAGAGGAAGACGTTGTCGTCGATCTCACCGACGAGCGGATCAAAGTCTCGCGGGGCGCCGAGATCCAAGATGAAGACGGGCTTTACTCCCGATTGACGGCGGACATTGCGGAATCGCTGAGCGTCGACAATCGGTTGAGTTGCCCCCGTCGTGCTAACGATGACGTCGGCGTGTGCCATCCATCGATCAAGATCAGCCAGAGGCTCGGGGCGAGCTCGTTCGAATTGCGCGGCCAACTTCTCGGCGCGTTCGGGGCTGCGATTAACGACCACGATCTCGCGCACACCTTCGGTTTGCAGGTAACGCAGAGTCTCTTCAGCCATCTCGCCAGCGCCGATAATCAGCACGCACTTGTCGTCGAAGCGGTCGAAGATGCTCTTGCCGAACTCGCCCACAGCGACGCTGGCAATCGACACTCGACCTTCAGCCAGACCCGTTTCAGAACGCACTCGACTCGAAACGCGGATCGCTCCTTGAAAGAGCGCGTGTGTTAAAGGGCCACAAGCATCGTGCTCTTGAGCCAGCCGATAAGCCTCTTTGACCTGACTCACGATTTGAGGCTCACCCAGCACCATGCTGTCGAGACTCGACGTCACCGAGAACAAGTGGCGCACGGCATCCGGGCCGGTTCGTTCGAGAAAGTCCTCGATGAAGTCCGAGACCGGGATGTCATGAAACTCGGCGAAGAACTCCAACAGCTCGCGATGAGTCGGGGCGGCGTCGGGGTTTTCTTGAGCCGTGTAGATCTCAACCCGATTGCACGTCGACAACACGACGGCTTCCGCGCCAGGGAACCGATTTCGCAATTGGGCATATGCCTGCTGCAAACGCTCGACCGTAAAGGCGAGCTTTTCGCGCACGCCAAGCGACGCGGTTTGGTGGTTGCAATAGACCACTTGCAGCATCACGAACGGGACTCACATCAGGCTGAGGAAGAGGGATCGAACCCGTAGCGAAAACAGGCTCGGAAGGCGGGCGGGATTCTGACCAACCGGCAGGGAGTTTGTAAGCAACCCGTGCAAGGTTGTGTCAACGAGACGCCAACAAGAACGGCCAGCGAACCAGCGCAACGTGACATGTGGAGTTAGTCAGCATCGTCACGCACGCTGAATTCCAACTTCCAGCGTTTGCCCGATTGCGAGTTCACGCACCACAGCTCGAACATTCCCAGCTCAGTGATGTGCGACTGAAACGTCACGGGAACATACGAGTCGACGATGTCTTCGTCCTTGGGCAACGTAGCTTCCATTGAGTCCGTTTCGACGATCTCTTCGGGTTCCCAAGAGGTCAGCAAATCACCGGGATGGTCATCTTTGCGAACGGCAGATTTGAAGAACCGGAAGTGCGCCGGCTCGCCCACGATCATGCCGATTTCATCAGACGGCACTCCGGACTCGGTGCCTTCCTCCATTCCAAATGGCACGACACATAAAGCTCGCAAGGGACGAGGTGCTCCCGGAATGGCGAGACCGGCGGACTCGATGCCGACGTAGTAGGAGCTGGCTGTGCCGCCCCGAATGCGCATGCCTCCATGCTGCTTGGCCCAACCGTAATGAGCTGCTCCGCGAGCCACTGCATGATCGAGATCGTGAAGTCCATCGAGCACCTTCGGGCCATCGCTTTGGCCGAACCAGGAACCCAGCACGCTGACCAGTCGGTCGATCAAAGCGCTGGACTTGAAGACGCCGCCGTTAAACAGCAGATGCGTCGGTTGGACGGCACCACTGTCGTTGCCGTGCGCCGCAAGGAACGATGCCACATGCCGAGTGATGCCGGTATCGGATTCGAACGGCAATCCGATTTCTTGGAAGCCAGACACACGCTGCCTCGCCGGTTTGTCGGTCACGTTACAGGCAGGCAAGAAGCCGTCAGCCAGCATCGTCGCGACTTGTTCGCGATCGACTTCAACAGTGACCGTACCGCCGATGAGTTTGGAACCTCTCCCCAACACAGAGATTGGGACCGTGCTGGGTGCATCGGCTGAGAGCAGAGTTTCTTTCGCGGCTCGACACTTATGCCACAGCGACACTGACTGCCACGGATCGAGATTCACACCCTTCTGCTTGAAGAGTTCCGCCACGTAGAACGCCAGCGTGAGATCCATGTTGTCGCCGCCCACCAACAAGTGGTTGCCGACACCAAGTCGTTTGAGCTGCAGCTCACCGCTTTCTTCTTCGACTCCAATCAGCGTTAGGTCTGTTGTGCCGCCTCCAACGTCCACGACCAGCAGCGTGTCGCCAACTTTGAGCGACTTGCGCCAGCGGTCACCTTGATAGTCCAGCCACGAATAGAGCGCCGCTTGCGGTTCTTCCAACAGCACTAACTTCTCTGGCAACCCAGCCAACAAGGCGGCTTCACGCGTGAGTTCACGCGCACTTGCATCGAACGAGGCGGGGACAGTTAGCACCACCAATTGCTCGGCGATCGGAGCATCGGGAAAGGACTGCCGCCACACCGCGACGAGATGTTCGAGATAATGCCGCGACGCCGTGACTGGCGAGATTTTCGGTATGCCCTTGGGCGCGTTCCACGGCAGGATCGGTTGGTGGCGATCCACTTTGCTGTGGCACAGCCAGGACTTGGCAGCGCCGATCGTTCGTTGCGGAACCTCGGCACCTTGCGATCGAGCAAACGAACCTACGACGTACTCGGCAGCGGGCATCCATGGGACGTCGAGTTGCTTCGATGCCGTCTCTGCTTCCGTCGACAAGTACAAGAACGAAGGCAATGTCGACTGAGATTCGATCATCCCCGGCGCAACCAATTGCGGGATCGGCAGACACTTAACGTCGGTCTTCTCGGCGTCCAACGGCGCGTAAGCCAACACGCTGTTCGTTGTTCCGAGATCAATTCCAATTACGTACTTCGCTGTCATGACAATCCCTATGAATCAATGCGGCAAACAAGAGGACTCAAACATTCCGAAGCCCTCTTATCTGCCACGATCTGCTAACCAAGTGGGTAACACTGTCTGAACTTCGGCGTTCACATCAGTCGTTCGCGATCGCTGTCACCCGGGCGTTCGTCGTCCAAGCCTCGGCACTCTACCATCTCACTCGCCAAGTGACGTGCCACTTAGAGGAACTCATGACATCCGAATTCAACCCCGCCGACCGGTTGCGTCAATTGGTCGAGCGGATTCAGTCGCAACGCGATCGTCTGCTAAGTCATCCGATTTATCACAGCGTTAACTCTGAAGCCCGCTTGCGAATCTTCATGCAGGCTCATGTCTTTGCCGTTTGGGACTTCATGTCGCTGTTAAAGTCCTTACAGCGATCTTTGACGAACATTGAGCTGCCGTGGTTGCCGCCACGAGATTCAGCCACAGCACGGCTCATCAACGAGATCGTGTTGGGTGAAGAGACGGATGAAGATGGACTCGGAGGACATGCCAGTCACTTCGAGCTCTATGTCTCGGCCATGCGAGATTGCGGTGCAGACACTCGAACCATCTCGACGTTTTGTGAGCGACTTCGATCAGGAGCCAAGGTGGCCGACGCATTGCGAGATGAAACAATTCCGACACCGGTCCAAGGCTTCGTAACTGCGACGTTTGATGTCATCGTCAGCAATCGACCGAGTGGAATTGCGGCGGCATTCACATTCGGTCGCGAAGACGTCATCCCCGACATGTTCCAGCGCTTCGTTGATTCGCTGTTTACTCGTGAGCCTCAGCGGTTTGAACGGTTTCGGTTCTATCTCGAGCGGCACATCCATCTCGACGCCGACGACCACGGCCCCAAAGCCATGCGGATGTTGTCCCTGTTATGTGGGCACGATGAGGCAGAGTGGAGATACGCCGAATCCATTGCGTTGGCGTCTATTCAAGCTCGGGAGTCGTTTTGGGACGGAGTGCATGCAGCAATCCTTCGCGTAACTTGAGGTCATTGACTCGTGCTTGGACGGCCTTGATCCGCAAAGACGATTCAAACAATTGATGTCCCCTAGCTCTAACTGACTTGCGGCAACTCTGCGCCGTTCTTGCTGAGAATCCAATCTAGGTTGACTGCGGTGTTCGGTTTTTCAATCGAACTACTTCGAGTCTTACTATGTGATTGGGTTGGCGATGCTCCGACTGAAAGATGCTTCTATCCGCTTCAAGCTCAACGTGCTGACCAACAGCGCGACTGTGATCGCATTGCTTGTGGCGGGCGTGGTCGTGATCGTCAACGACTTGCAGATGATCCGAGCTTCAAAGGTTGAGCAACTGACTTCGCTGGCGACGGCCATTGGTCACAGTTCGACTGCCGCGTTGGAGTTCATGGACCAACACACGGCGAAGCAATTGTTGGAATCGTTCGAGTCTCAGAAGTCAGTCGAACATGCCTTCTTGGTCGACGAACATCGAAACTTCTTCGCGTCTTATCCCGAATCCGCCCGCAAGGTGTTTAGCGCCACCAATCTGCAAGAGGGCATTCAATTCTCGGGCGACAAATTCCTCGATGTCACCTTGCCTATTAAGCGGGCTGGCGAGGTTGTGGGTTTCATTCAAGTACGGTCAAACCTGGATGACTTGAATGCTCAGTTCCAGCGCGTTTCGATGATTCTCGGCGGTGTGTTGATCTCGTCCTTGTTTGTCTCGGGCCTACTTTCAAAGTGGCTGCAACGAGCCTTCCCATCTCCGTTGATGGCGCTTGTTGGCACCATGCGCCGTGTCAGCGCCGATGGCAATTACGCACTGCGAGTGAACGTCCAAGGCCGAGATGAATTTGGCGTGCTCTGCGGTGGTTTCAATTCGATGCTTAGTCAGATCGAGTCTGCTCGCGGCGAACTTCAAGCAGCTCACGACAATCTCGAATTGCGAGTTGAGCAACGCACCGCGGAGCTTGTCAAAGCGAAGAATGCTGCCGAAGCCGCGAGCCGCGCGAAGAGCGAGTTCCTCGCCAAGATGAGCCACGAGATTCGCACACCGATGACGGCGATCCTGGGTTACTCCGAATGTCTGTTAGACCCGACGATCAACGATGGCGATCGTCGCAATGCCGTCTCGACTGTTTGTCGCAATGGCCAACATCTTCTGGCTGTGATCAATGACATTCTCGATCTCTCAAAGATCGAAGCCGGCAAGATGACTGTCGAACGCATCGCGACGCCGCTCTTGCCAATCTTAGACGACGTTGGTTCGTTGCTTCGTCAGCGATCAATCGACAAGAGCTTGCAGTTCGCGATTGAACTCGGCAGCCCAATTCCCACAACGATCGAAACCGACGGAACTCGGTTGCGACAAATCTTGCTCAACCTGTTGGGCAACTCGATCAAGTTTACGGATAGCGGTTTCGTGAGCTTGCAGGTGCGCGTTGCGAAGTCGGCTTCGCCGCAACTGAGTCGCATGGAATTCATCATCAAGGATTCGGGTATCGGTATGACTGCCGAGCAACTCTCGCGGTTGTTCCAAGCGTTCTCGCAAGGCGATGACTCCATGAATCGTCGCTTCGGTGGGACAGGTCTAGGACTGGCCATCAGTCGCGGTTTCGCTCGAATGCTCGGCGGAGACATCTCTGTCGAGAGCGAGAGCGGGACCGGATCGACATTCACGGTCAGCATTGAGGTTGGAGATATTTCCAAGATGCCAATGGTGCAAACTTTGGCTCCGGTTTCCGCTGTCGTACCGACAGAGAACAAGCCTGGAACGGATGGGCTGAAACTGCGAGTGCTGGTGGTTGAAGACGGACCAGACAATCAACGTCTCTTGAACTTCATCCTGTCAAAGGCGGGCGCTGCGGTAACTATTCGAGAGAACGGCCTATTGGGGATGGAAACAGCGCTGGAAGCTCGTGATCACGGCGAGCCATTCGACGTCATCATCTCGGATATGCAGATGCCCGTGATGGATGGTTATGAAGCCACCACCAAACTTCGACAGGCGGGCTACACCGGTCCCATAGTGGCGCTCACCGCGCACGCGATGGCAGACGATTGCCAGAAGTGTCTGAATGCTGGCTGTGATGACTACGCCACTAAGCCCATCAACAAGCCCAAGCTCTTGCAATTGATTCACGACTTTGCCGAGCGAGGTCCGAATGCTAAGTGGCTGAACTGGCAACCGCCTCAAGCTGTAAATGCAGTGAGCAACGACATCTAGTCCCTCAGGGTCTGTGATTACTTGAGGCTCATCTTAACTCGACTGTAATTAACGCTACAGTTTCGAAACGGTTGGATTCAAAAAGAGAACCGCGACTTGCTAAGCCAGTCACTATGCGGTGGCTTGGGCGTAACGAGTCGCGGTTCGTGTCGCTGGCATCACTGCTTTTGACATCTCACTGGCAGGTGACTTCAAATAAATCTGATTTGAAGTCGATTAGCCTGGTGGTGGTGGTGGCGGACTTTCTGGCATGTTGCCCCTTCCATAACTGCAGGTCTGAAGTCGACTGGCCCTGATCTCAGCACTCGCTGATTAGCCCATTTGACTTATCTCTGATGGGAACAGTTTGTTCAACGATGCAAGTCGGAAGTTTATGAGCTTTTGACGAACTCGAACTGGTAGAAACTTCGAGCTTCTCGCAGCTGACGTCTCACCAAACCGTTTACCGTCAGGTCTCCTTCAGCCTGTTGCCACACCAGGTTGCAGGTCTCAATGGCTCCATCGTATTGGTGCTTATCGAAGCCCAGGCCGGGATAGCAGTAGTGAATCATGGCTGGTCCGTCGGTGTCCGAATTGGGCATAGCTTCTTCGCCGTTGTGGTTTAGCAAGCAGAAGTCAGTGATCTGCGGTTGAAGCTTCAATCGGTATGTCATCAGAAAGGCGGCCCACATGATCGAGAGCCACCATTGTTGAGTTCCTTGATGCACGCCGCGCGATAAGGCACCGGCATCTTCAACGCGACACGGAGGCTGTGTGGGGAAGTAGCTGATGCAATGCAGCCATTCGTTCGCGACTTGCTCTTGGCGACAGCGTGGAATGACATGCGGCACTCCACCCAACAGATCGAATTGCTTGAACCAATCAATTGGAACGTCGGCGGCGCGGCACGCGTTGTCGAGAAATGGCTGATAGTCCGACAGTTGCGGGTTCATGTAAAAGACTTGATCAAACGTCATGCGGTCTTCGCCGATCGGCAATGAAGAGAAGTCAAATTGCCGACGGAACAGCATGTCTGCATCGCATAAGACAATGAACTCCGCAGATGTCTTCACATGCTTTAGGGTGCTGATCGTGTTGCGAGGCGGATAATTGATCTCGTTGATGACGCGCCAGTTAGGAGCACGTTGAACGTTGCCGCCAGTCCGAATGATGTGTTCAAAACCGGGCAAGAGCTCTTCATCATCGTGAGCATGCACCACGATAATGGGGGACTGCTGCTGATAGTGGAGGCACGAGTAATGAAACAGCAGCGACTGCCATAAGAAGAAGTTGTTGTTCTCGGCAGCCGCCACGATTTCAAAAGTAGGCACGCTCGAACTCCATGAGACCAAGTAATAGTCGCGACACTGTCGAGACTTCCGCATCGGCGAGTCGCGGGCCAACTCATCAGCTCGCCTTATTTGGATCGGGCTTGCGACTCTGGTTTCGGTGGAATGAACGCAGCCAAGTTCAAGTGCGTTTGATGGCCTTCAACTTTCTGGCCATCGATCTTGCGACCAAGCATGTAGTCGCGCTGCCAGCCTTGCTCGACGATCTTGGGGTCGTTGTTCTTCAGGCCGAGATTGAAGGCTCGTCGTTCTTCGCCCCATTTTTGATAGGCGGCATTCAGCGGGGCGTTCGCTGTGATTGGCTTCATCGTGGCCTCGATGGAATCAACCAAACCTCGCGTGATCGGCACGATCATGCAAATCGGGTCGCCTGCTTCGAAGCTGACGGTGTGATTGCGGCGTGTCATCTTCCAATTCATGGTGAAGGTGGATTCCAACCAGTCGGTCTCGATGACACCTTCCAAGGCTTGAATGCCATCCTTGATCGAGTTGGATGGTCCCTTCACCCACAGATTGATCCCCGGCGAAGTTCGAAACAGATATGGGAAGATGAAGGTGATTATTCCAGAGCCAAAATGGCTGATCACGGCATGTGTGGTTTTTCCTTTGGGAAACTTGACCGTCGTGTCGCTTAACTCAGGACCACCATTCCAGCGAACTTTGAAGCTGATGGGACTTCGAATGATCCAGCCATGCTGGTTAGCTATGACCAGAGGCAAGCAGCGATAGGCAAAGCGATCTCGGGTTTGATCCATCCAATCACGCGACGGAGACGCCGGCTCAATGGGAGTCTTGGTGTGATCGTGAAGAATCCACGCTTCGAGTTGTGGTCGCTTCGGCTTCCTCGGTTTTCGAGCGGTAGTCTTGGAAGGAGGAGCGGCTTTCTTCTTGGCCATTGCAAACTCGTTTGAACTAACTGACCGACTGACATTAGCGGACTGGCATCATTGAAAGTCGCTGAGACTCTTCGGCGCATCGCTCTGCAGTTTGATCAACTGGGTCAGTGATTAATGAATGAGACGATCGGTGAGAGCGTACAAGTAACTGAATTCCGCTCAGATCCGAAAGCATCAGAAGGTCAGCAGTCGGTGAACAAACTCGTTGCCGAGGACTCAACTCATACGTCGATAACAGAGGTCGTCTCTATCAAGCGTCTTCTATGGTCGCTTCGACTGATTCAAAGTGTCTCTACGATTGCGTTGACGATCTCGAATACTCGCCCAGCGCGACATCCACTCGTCTGTCGTAAGGTTGACCGGAGCACCTTCGGAGCGAAGCGTTTGAGACGCAACCAGCTCTCCCAAAGTCTGGAGCATTTCACGGGAGTAGCCTTCGTATGTTGTGGCTACATGATTGAGAGCCGACAGGCTCATGATCCAAGGGAATCGTCCCGAAGTGATAAATCGCGTACCGTCAGGGGTGACCGCGAGTTGGTAAATCTGGTCGGGCAACTTCCGATCGGCTCCGATCTGTCGAGCTTGGGCCACATCCCAAATTCGAATGGAGCCGTCGCGAGTCCCAGTGATGAAGCTGGTTTCATCTCGATCAAAGGCGACCGCGTAGATTTCGTCTTTGTGCTCACGAGTGCTGGCTGAGACCTGCCCAGTTATGACCGACCAAACTCGAGCATGACGATCGGAGGAAGCCGTCAAGAATCGCTTGCCATCCTTCGAGAACTGCCCCGTGAATACCCACCCACCGTGTTTGAGTTCGGGACCGGCCGTTGTTCCGTCGGTGATCTTCCACTGCCGAGCTTGTTGGTCACTGCCACAGGTAATGAATAGCCGACCGTTTGGGCAGAAAACGGCATCGTGAATATACCCGTTGGCATGGCTGACCTTGAAAATCAAGCCGCCCGACTGAGAGTCGTGCATCTCGGCGGTCTTGCCTGCACCCCAAATCAGCACACGGTCGCCAGCCGCAGCAAACTTCAAGCGTCGACGAATCAAGAAGACATGAGCCGTGGCCTCGTTCTCGAATACCGGGACGTCCCATCGACTTCTTCCTGTTGCCAAGTCGATGAGCATCAAACGCTTGGCATTGCAGAGCACTGCTGCAACTGACCCATCTCGGCTGACGTCGACAGCGATTGGCGCGCTCGCCGTTTCAACCGGCGGGAAGATTTCCTTTCCCGACTCTCGATCAAGAATCTGAATGACGCCCGGAAGGTCTAAGGACTCGTTGCTGATACCGCTGTGATCATTGGTCGGTGAACTCAGTACGACGATGTTGTTGGATCGAGGTATGTCAGCGGCATCGTTGATGATGTTCTTGGGGTGAGTGATGGTCGTTCCCCATCTCTGCCCGTTGTTGATGTGAACTTGCTCCAACATGCGTTGAGCACGTTTGCTATCAAATCCCACCGGCAGCACTCGCTGACCATCGGCGTCGATGCGAAAAAAGCTCTGCGTAGAACTCGTTCTAAAGTTGAAGTTGCTCTCCATAAGCGGGCCACACTGCCAGACTCGCACCAGAGGAACTCCCCAATGAACGGTTGCCACAGACTTGCTGTCCGAGGTCCAAGCCACTCGGTGGACGACATCGGTATGAGGCACGTTGTTGATGATTGTCTCACCGGTGAGCAAATCCATGATCTTCTCGGTTTGATCGCCACCGCCGCTGATTAACCAACGCCCGTTTGGCGAGAATTCGCAGTTGTAGATCAGGTTGCGATGAGACTGCTTAGCTCGCTGCTCACCATTTTCGGTATTGAGCACGAAGACCTCAAAGCCTTGACCAAAGGCCAACAGATCTCGTTTCTTCGATACCGTCCAGGATGTAACAGAACCGACAGGACGCTCCCAAGCGACTGACTTACTTTCGAGATCCCAGCATGCGATTGCTCGATAGTTGTCCGATACAACGACGCGCGAATTGCTGACGAATTGAATGTTGAAGTAACCGTCAGACTTCGCATCCAATGCTGGTAAGACTGGAGCTGTCGTTTGTGCTCCAGCTTGAATTGCAAAGACGCGAGCTTGCTTGTCTCCACTAAGAACGGCCAAGTGCTTGGCGTCCGGTGACCACGCGACAGCCTTAGTTCCATCGGGAGCGGGCAGAGGAGTCATCACGTTGGACTTAGAGCGGAAGTCTGGCTCATCGCAAAACCGTGGGGGTAACTGGTATCAGCCGACGAGTCGGACTTTGGTGGTGTGGAGCGTTTCGATTCTCAGGATGAAGTGGTCGCGGTTGCGGTAGCCGTAGGCTCGGCGTT
>OMIV01000331.1 GCA_900299185.1 Planctomycetaceae bacterium | reverse complement strand
GGTGTGTGAGCCGTGCAAGACCGCTTGTTTGCCAACACTTCATGATCTTTGCCAAAGAGCAGTTCGGCCGTGGCTTGGCAGAACTCAGCAGCACCATCGATCGGCAAGTAGGACTTGGACTTTTCGCGATCGAGCAACCGTTTCTCTGCTTCTTTGACGGCGTTCGGAATTGGCGTCTTACCTGCTTCGTCTTTGAAGACCCCCACACTGAGATTGACCTTGTTTGGATTGGGATCCTTATTGAAAGCCTCAGAGATCCCGAGGATGGCGTCTGGCGGAGCGGCAGCGATGTTTTCAAACATGAAACGACCTTCGAGGAGCTGAGAAACGACGCGAACTCAGGCTCGTTCCTGAGTCGCGGGCGAAATGTGGCGAAGCCCAACTGGCATCACAAGCGAGCCCGCAAACGGTCCGTCGAGCGAGCCATCCGAGAATTCAGTGGCAACAACAGCGACCGATTTGTCACGTCCTTTGTGTGAGTCGTCGTTCGACGATATAGCTCAGCATCAAGCATCCCGCCCTTCGCTTCTGTCCTTCATCTCACACAGATCGAGCCTACCTATGCAGCCCCTTAAGACTCTCAATCCCGACGAATTCGCAGCCCTCTACGCGCGCGGTCGCCAGGTTCTGCCCGGTGGAGTTTGCTCCAGCACGCGCTGGAACAACGCCTGGCAAAAGCCCGTCTATGCGCAGCGATCCAAGGGCTCGCGTTTCTGGGACATTGAAGGTCGCGAGTTCATCGACATGTCGATGAGCCACGGAGCGGCGTTGCTCGGACACGCTCCCGAATGCCTGAAGGCGGTCTTCGATCAGGTCTGGGAAATGGGTGTGCTCGGCAGTCTCGACACGCCCTTTCATATCGAACTGGCCGAAGAGCTCTGCCGCATCGTGCCCTGTGCCGAACGAGTGCGATTCACGAACTCGGGCTCTGAAGCAACGTTGCATGCATTGCGTCTGTGTCGAGCCGCCAGCGGTCGCGACAAGATCATTCGCTTTCACGGCCACTTCCACGGCTATCACGAATTCACGTTCATCGGAGGCCACCCGCCAGCCGACCAACTCGACGCTCAGCCGCCTTATCGAGAAAGCCCCGGCATTCCAAAGGCTCTGGCCGAACTGGTCATCACCGCCGAGTACAACAACCTTTCTGCGTTGGAGTCGGTGATCCAACGGCATAAGCACGAAGCCGGCACGCTGCTGATCGAGCCCGTTGATTACAACTGCGGCTGCATCCTGCCTGAGCCCGGCTTCCTCGAAGCAGCGCGGCGTCTGTGCGATGAGCACGGACTGATTCTGTTCTTCGACGAGATTCAATCGTTTGCGAAGAAGAGTCCCGGAGGTGCTCAGCAAGACTTCGGAGTCACTCCCGACATCGCCACGATCGGCAAGTCGCTCGGTGCGAGCCTGCCACTGTCGGCCATCTGCGGAAAGGCCGAGCTGATGGATCTCTTCAAGCCCGTTGGCAACGTGGCTCACTCGGGCACCTTCAACGCTCCGCTCACCAGCATGTTGGCGGGACTGGCCTTTGTGCGTGAAATCCAACGGCCCGAGTTCTGGAACACCATCAACACGCTGGGCGATCAGTTGTTTCCAGCCATGCTCGACATCGCCGCACGCAGCACCGTGCCGGTGCGCATCCAACATCACGGCAGTCGCTTCGGCATCACGTTCGGCACCCGAGACAAGGTCACGAACTATCGACAAAGCCTCTGCCACACTCGCGAACGCATGTTGAAGTTCTGCTTAGAGACCACCAATCGCGGCGTCTATTTCCACGACTACGGCGGCGGCGCGTGCCATCACGGCTACTCGTCGATGCACACGCCCTCTGACATCGCGCGAGTGCTGCAAGTCGTCGAAGACTCGCTCAAGCAAGTGAAGTAGCCAAACCGCCTAATGCACTTCGAGCGATAGACCTCGGAGATTCATTGTTCGAATTGCTTCCCTACGAGATTCGTCTGACATGTACCAAATCGAAATCGCCAACAATCAAACGGCACTCAAGATCGACCGTCGAGCCGTCCGGCGCGCGGTGACGATGACGCTCAAAATGGAAGCCGTCACCGCAGCGACCATCAGCATTGCGATCGTTGATAACGAGACCATTCACGACATCAACCGCAACTTCTTGAAGCACGATTTTGAAACGGACGTCATCAGCTTTCTGTTCCACAGCGAAGGTGGGACCAGCGACGCCAAGGCGGCTCAGCAGCGAGGCGCCGGCAAGACGCTCAACGGCGAAATCGTGTTGAGTGCCGATTATGCGATCTCGACGGCTCACACGATTGGTTGGCAACCCGAAGAGGAGATCACGCTCTATATCGTGCATGGCTTGCTGCATCTGTGTGGCTTCGATGATCTCACCAAAGCCGAGCTACCGCTGATGCGGCGGCGCGAACGAGATGTGCTGGAAGCGTTGGGGCTCGACCTACCGTTGCGTCACGATGACCCCAAGCCAACTCCAACCAAGACGAAATCAAAGACCGAAGAGCAGAGCGCCGCTGCTAAGCCGACTCAGCCCAAGCGTGCGGCCAAGAAAGCGACCGCCAAGAAAGCAGCCGGTGTGAAGAAGAAGTCAGCATCCCCTCAGACCACCTCTGCGACGAAGCGTCGCGCGGGAGGCTCAGCGTGAGTCCGCTAGCACTCGGAATCTTGACGATGGGTTTGCTCTTGTTGGTCTTCTTGGCCTCCTGGGCAGCTTACAGCTTGCGAGGCTTCTCGCAGTCGCGACTGCAAGAACTCTGCCACAGTCGCAACCAGCCCGAGCGTTTCATCGAGATCCAACAACAACGAGCTTCGCTGTTGGTCGCGGTCGAGATCTTGCTCATCCCGTTCTTAGTCGGCGTCATTGCATCGGGCATCGCTTGGGGAGAACTGCTGAAGCCACATGCCGTCGAAAACGAATGGAACTCGTGGTTCGATTACGGGCTGAGATGGCTTGGTCTCGTCGCCTCGCTACTTGGTGCGCGACTGATTCTGCCCTCGGGATTAGGCCGAGCCGCCGGTGAGTCCTTCATCGTTCAAGCCTGGCCCATGTTGTTGTTCGTCAAACGCATGACTTCCCCTCTGACCTGGCTGGTGAATTGGGTCGACACGTTGCTTCATCGTTTGTTCGATGTGGACGAGCCCGACATCAACGACCCTGAGCAGATCGTCGATGAAGTCCGCGCCATGATTGCGGCGGGAGTCGGCACCGGTGTCATTCACAAGAACGCCGGGCAAATGTTGGAGCAAGTGGTCGAACTGCAAGATGCCGACGTCGCTCAAGTGATGACGCCACGCACCGAGATGTTTTGCGTTTCGGACGGACTCACATTCGAAACCGCGCTGCAAACGGTGATTCAATCGGGCCACACGCGACTGCCGTTGATCGGTAAGTCTGCCGACGACGTGCTCGGGGTGCTCTATGCCAAAGACATGCTGAAGTTCGTCGGCACGCCAGCTCCCAATATCCCGCCGTTGTCGCGGATCGCGCGCGAGCCGTTCTACGTTCCAGAGACCACCAGCATCGGCAACCTCTTAGACTCGATGAACCGCAAGCGACAGCACTTGGCGATGGTGCTCGATGAGTTCGGCGGCATCGCCGGTTTGGTGACGATGGAAGATCTGCTGGAAGAAATCGTCGGTGAGATCGTCGACGAGTACGACGAATTCGAAGCCGATCCCATTCGACGCATCTCGTCCACGACGGTCGAAGTCGCAGCGCGAACACACATCGATGACCTCGTTGAAGAGTTCGGCTACGAACTTCCCGAAGATCGCGATTACGACACGATCGGCGGCTTCACGTATTCCACGTTGGGCCGCATCCCCACGCTGGGCGAACAGTTCGAATACGGGAGCTTGCGAGTCACCGTGCTCGATTGCGGAGTCCGCAAAATTCATCGTCTCCGCCTGGAACTCGACGAGTCTCTCCAGCCCGTCACGCAAGACGAAGAGTGATCGCACGAGCCATCGCAGTCGGATGCAATCACGCTAGCGTTGAGTCATCATCGCCTGCCAAGTCCTCCATGCCGTTTTGAAGACCTCTGCGCTCTCTGCTCGTCTGCGGTGAAATCAAACTCCGCATCTCGGAAGAGCTGAGCACTCAGAGCCAAGACGAAATCGACAGGCACCGAACCATCACTCATCAATCTCATTCACAGTCCAATTCCATTGCTTGCAACGAGGTCTCACGGATGTTGCCCACCGGCACGATTCACAAACTGGACTGCATCGAAGGCATGAAGCAACTCAAGGCCGGCAGCGTCGACCTGGCCTTTGCCGATCCGCCGTTCAACATCGGCTACGACTATGACGTGTACGACGATCGAAAGGATTCTCAAACGTACTTGGGCTGGTCTCGAGAGTGGATCAGCGGAGTCTTTCGAGTCCTCAAACCGGCTGGCGCATTCTGGTTGGCGATCGGCGACGACTATGCCGCCGAACTTAAGGTGTTAAGCCAAGAAATCGGCTTCCACTGTCGCAGCTGGGTCATTTGGTATTACACCTTTGGCGTGAACTGCAAACTCAAGTTCAGCCGCTCGCACACCCACATTTTTCACTTCGTGAAAGCCCCCGATCCGAAGAAGTTCACCTTCAATCGCGATGCGATCTTGATCCCGTCGGCGCGACAACTTGTGTATGCCGACAAGCGAGCGTCCCCTGGTCGCTTGCCCGACGACACGTGGATCTTGCGACCTCAAGACTTGCCCGAAAGCTTCAGCGCTGAAGAAGACACTTGGTACTTCCCGCGCGTGGCAGGCACCTTCAAAGAGCGAGAAGGCTTTCACGGCTGCCAAATGCCGGAGCAGCTTTTGGGGCGGATCATCAAGGTCAGTTCCAACCCCGGAGAACTTGTGCTGGATCCCTTCAGCGGCAGTGCCACGTCGGTCGCAGTCGCCAAGAAGTTGGGGCGAAAGTTCGTCTCGTTCGACATCAGTGATGAGTACGTGGAACGAGGAACGGCGCGCTTGGCCGGCATCAAGGAAGGCGATCCTCTGGTTGGTTCGGCAGAGCCGACGGCCAGTGCTCCAGCGACACCGTCGTATTCGAAGACATCTCCGACCCGAGCATCTCAGGCCAAACGGCAAACCAAATCACAACGAGAACCCAAGTAGGGCCGGCACAGATCAGTCACGAGCCCAGAGGCGCGAACATGGCCAAGTCCAAAGCTGCAGCTCCCAAAGACAACCACGACTCGTTTCTGCAATCGTTATTACGGGACTCGCTCTTACCGCGCGATGCCCTGCCCTACACCGACGAGTTCAAGAAACTGAAGTCTCGATTCGAAGATCATGTCGGCAGCAAACAAGCGGAGCAGGCTTTTTGGCGAGCGTTGTGTGCTGCCGGCAAGAAGGGTGGCGCGAGTGGTGGCGAGCGAAAGAAATCGCCCGGACCGGTACCGCTCACGCACAATCAAAAGCTCGAATTGCTGCGGCTCTTTCCTGATGGCATCGGCGGTCGCGACAGCTTGCCCTTCACTCAGCAGTTCGATGAGCTGCATGAACGATTTCAATGGCTCACCGCCACGAAGCTCTCCAAACGCGAGTTCTGGAGAGCCTTGGTCAACGTCGCGAAAATGTCCCGCAAGCCAACGCCCCTTGCGGATGAAATCGAGCCCGGCAATTTGCCGTTAGAGCTCGTCGAAAGCTTGTCCCAACAAAACCCCTGGTGGCGCGGTGAGGCCTGGCTACCAACTCAACCGGTTCGTCGCTGGGCCTACGACGAGGTCGTCAGTCGTCTCGACTCAGAGCTATCGCCCATTGTGGCCTTGCGAGGAACTCGACAGGTTGGCAAGTCGGAGATTCAGCGTCAGCTTGTGGAAGAACTCTTGCTGCTTCGCCACGTGCCGCCGTCCCACATCCTGCGAGTGCAGTTCGATGAGTCCCCGGCGCTCGGCAGACTAACCGCCCCGATCCAAGCCATCGTCAGTTGGTTTGAGCAATCGATCTTGAAAGACTCGTTGAACGCCGCGGCCAATCGCGGCGAGTCGGTCTACCTGCTGTTCGACGAACTGCAAAACATCGCGAGCTGGGCCAACCAACTGAAAGCGTTGGTCGACTTTCACAAGGTCAAAGTCGTCGCCACAGGCAGTTCGGCCTTGCGCATCACAGCAGGGCAAGACAGCCTCGCGGGGCGCATCTCGATGATTGACCTCGGGCCATACCGGCTGAACGAGATCGCGGCCATTCGCTTCAAGAAGCAGTTGCCGAAGTTCTCGACCGCAGCAGATATCGATCGTTGGACCACACCTGAGTTCTGGCGAGAGCTGAGTCAATTCGCGCAGCAATATCGCGAGACCTTAGAAGAATCGTTCGCGGCCTATGTCGATGTCGGCGGCTATCCCTTGTGTCACAAGCTGAGCAACGCCGGCTTAGAAAGCCGACTTCATCTGCGACAAGAAGCCAAAGCGTTGATCGTCGAACGGACCATTCGAGCGGACATCAAGGCAGGTGACGGTGGTCGAAATCGGATCGATCATGTCGTGGAGTCAGTCTTTCGACACACGTGTCGCTACGCCGGTCAACTCGCTTCGCCCAAGCTCATCCGAGAAGAGGCTGAGCGGCGCGGTCTTGAGCCCATCACGATCGGCGCGGCAACTGATGCGCTCGATTTCCTCACCGAGTCTTTGCTGCTGCAAGAGATCCCAGTCATCGAAGGAGTCGGCAAGAAACCAGCCAGCTCGTCGAAGTATTGCTTGAGCGACCACTTCATTCGCGAAGCATGGCTCAGCGAGCAAATACCGCTGACATCCAGTGGCCTCTCGCGTTGCACGGAAGCCGTTACAACTCAAGCCGGACATCTCGCAGAAAGTGTTGTGGGCGCGTTCCTCGCGAGCTTGCCAGACGTGGAAGTGAGCTGGCTACCAGGGTCGGACGCTCAAGGCGAAATCGACTTCGTCCTGACGTTGGGATTGAAGCGCATTCCCATCGAGGTGAAGTATCGAGCCAAGCTGAACGGTGACGAAACCCAGCATCTCGTCACCTTCTGCCAAGATCCCAAATGGGAAGCTGCGTTCGGTCTGGTCATCACGCGAGACACATTCGACGAGCGCAACGGCATGATCTATCTGCCGCTCTTCGCTTTGCTCGCGTTGCGATAAGCAAGACCGCAGCAGCTACTCATCCACGGCGAGCTTGCCTCGCGGTGGAGCGACGTAGGTGCCCGCAACTCGTTGCATGGTGCGTGCGGTATCCGCGAACTCAACCGTGCTGATCGCCAGCGACTTGGGGTTCTTGATCAGCCACTTGTCGCGCGCGGCAATGGCATCGGCGACGGGGCCTTTGGCGAAGTCGACCGGACGAGTGCCCATGTAAATCTGCTTGTTGACCGCCAGTTGCAGATCGAAGAACTCCAAGGCTTGCTCGTGCATGTCGATCATCCGTAAACCAAAGTCGTACTTCGCGGACTTCAATCGAGCTTCCTTCAAGAGCGACTTCATCCGAGTCCAGTGTGGACCGGGGTAATAATTGGCTGCCGCGACTTCGCCGCCTTGACGCCAGTTCAAAGCATCGACAGTTCGAGAGTGGAAGATTTCTTCCGTAATGGCTTCCATCTCAGCGTAGT
This sequence comes from Planctomycetaceae bacterium, assembly GCA_900299185.1. Taxonomy (GTDB): domain Bacteria; phylum Planctomycetota; class Planctomycetia; order Planctomycetales; family Planctomycetaceae; genus AM-0621. The sequence goes on along the minus strand of OMIV01000331.1, from coordinate 11,600 downwards.
AGATCCGCATCACGTCTTTGGCTGGACCGTATGCCGCTTGCAGATAGTCGGCCCAGATCTCGGGAATGGGACGATTCACATCCCACAACAGTTCAGCCAGGAAGTAATAAGTGTGCCCCATCGAGCCCCAGTGTGGGACAAGCTGGTCATACGACGCGAACCGCGCACCTCGCTGATTGGCGATCTTCAAATCGTTCGAGAGACGCCACAGGAAATTCGAGGGAATGCCATGACCCATCTGCAAGGAATTGGGACGCCACAAGAAGGTGTTGCAGACCTTGCTCCATTGCTTGAAGCAGTCTTTTTCTTCCTGAAATGCATCGATGTCCCAATAAACGCCAGCGTGTTGCACGAAGCCAATCATCACGTTCGGCAACGGCTTGGCTTTGACGGGTGGTGTATGAGCCGCACCGTAGGCATAGCCACCGACCAGCAAGTCAGGACGAGTCTTATTCAGCTCAATCGCCACTTGGTTCCAAAACACAACATGGCGATCCGTCAAAGCTGGGTACTGATACGAGCCTTGGCGGTCTCGCAGTTCGAGAACTTCGCCACCGGCGGCGAGTTCGTCGACCTTCCGACAATTCGGGCACATGCAAAACGCGGTGAGTGCCGAGTCATTCGGAGAAGCCGAGATCGACTTCAGCCACGGATTCTCGGCCACACGATCAAGCCCCTGCTTCACGGTCGTGCGAATGACATCCGGATTGGTCGTGCAAAGCTTGACTGTATGAGTCTTGGTAATCATCCCGCGCTTGCCGTTGCGATGCTGAGCGAACCATTCGGGATGTTCGTTGCCATATTGCTCCCACCATTGAGTGTAGGCGTGATTGGCATCGACCAATTTGCGCGTCGATAGTCGGTTACGAAGCATCCAAATTCGATGCCACCGCAGCATGCGTTGGTCATAGTCGTCATCTCGTTGCATCAAGTGACGCAAGTCGTCGGGACGATCGAGCCAACCGCCCGTCGTAATGAGTCGCTGCTCGAAGTGAGGAGCTGACGACCGCTGCACGCCGTCAATCTTCAAAGGCTGTTGAATGCTCGGCAGCACTTCGCCGTTTGGTCCAGGGAAGATCCAGCGTACGCCGCAGTCCGTCTTCAGGTAGTCATAGACGCCATACAGAGTGCCCTTCGGAGCGATGCCATCCACCGAACCAGCCGCATCGGTGCCCCAGATATGCAACACCTCATTCGAGACCGTCTGCAAAGCATAAGCGTCGCGCGGCAACGGCTTGGAAGTCGTGCCCGACGGAGCCATACCCAACACGATCGCTGGACGCTGACTCGCAGCCCATGCCGCCTTGCTCACGCGAGTCACACGATAGCCCGTGGACTTGGGAAGGTACGTCGCGAGCTCGTCAGCGGCGTAGCTCACGCATTCAACCGGCTGATCCGGCACGACGACAAACACAGCGCGTTCAGCGGCGCTGACCTCTGCGTTCAAACACAGCCAAGCCGGCAAGCACAATCCAGCCAGACGACATAGCGACGGAATATCGATGGTCATGCTATTCAATCCATTGAAAGAGCATCGTTCGATTCAAGCCAGAGTTTCAAAGCCGCCAACTGGCCCATGATGGAGTAACCCACGTCGCGACGGGAAGACGAGTTGCGAACACGGGATTGCGTTGAAGCTCATCACGAAGACGAATCGACTTCCGCAATTTCAGGTTCAAAGTCTCTCATTGAGCCACAGAGTGCGTCGAGAAAACTACGTTCCACAACTTCTCGATGCTTTCGGCACCAGTCTCTCTGCGTGGGGTCGAATTCGACTGTTGAGTACCTTCAAAACGCCTGCAGACACGCGTGCGGAGTGGTCTCTGGCTAGCGAAATCGCTGTTCAAAATAAAAGGGCCGGTCGAACTAAGTCCGACCGGCCCTCCGTTCGCCCCCACCTGGCTAGGGGCTACTTCCACACACTGCGAGTCGTGAGATCCGCGAGCCGCTCAATAAGAGCCGACTACGACCGCGCAACCTCACTTGTGATCCATCACATTCAGTGGTTAGTTCAATGCGTTCACGAGAAGGTTCCGGCTGAGAACAAGCCGTCGATGATGATCGTCGACCCGGCTTCAACACCGGGGAAGTTGGCCGGGAAAGCCACTTGGTCACCATCGGCTTCGTTCGAGAACTGGATTGCTCCAGTACCTCCATCAACGACGATGTTGCCGATCGAAGTGCCATCAATCTTCACGTTGTACGAGCCGTCCTGAGCATCTTCGACTTCCACTTCCAGCTCGACTTCCAACTGCCCGCCAACATTCACGACTTGGTAAGAAGCTGTGGCAATCGGCCCACCGTCGACGCCGAGATTGGCGACCACGATCGAACCATCAAGTCGACCTCGAATGCCATCGGTCTCGTTATCGTTGCCGTCGCCACCGTCGAGGATGTCGTTGCCGTCGTCTCCATCGAGAGCGTCATCACCCAGGCCGCCGTCGATCAAGTCATTATCACCGCCGCCATGCAGGTCGTCGTTGCCTTCATCACCGAAGACGTCATCGCTGCCGAGACCACCGTCGATCGAGTCATCACCGGCACCACCATGCAGGGCATCATCACCGTCGCCACCGGTCACGGTGTCATTGTCATCGCCGCCATCAACGTCGTCGTTACCAACTCCACCATCTACGTCATCCGTACCAGCACTGCCGAGCAAGCTGTCGTCGCCCGCATCGCCATTGACGTCGTCGGCACCGTCTCCACCATCAACGGTGTCGTTGCCATCTTCGCCACTGAGGACGTCGTCGTCGCCACCGCCGCTGAGATTATCGTCGCCAGTTCCACCGGTCAGACTGTCGAGACCCAAGCCGCCCAAGAGACTATCGATGCCATCGCCGCCGCGAACATCGTCGTTGCCGTCGCTGCCCGACACAGTGTCGTTGTCGGCACCACCGCTGACCAAGTCGTCGCCATTGCCGCCGTCGAGACTGTCGTTGCCGATGCCACCATCGAGATCATCAACGCCATCTCCACCCGTTTCAGTATCAGCCCCGGCGTCTCCATTGAGGTCGTCGTTGCCAGCACCACCTTCGAGTGAGTCGTTGTCATTTCCACCAGCGAGGATGTCATTGCCATCACCACCAGCCTCAGTGTCGGCACCATCGCCGCCATTGAGGTTATCGTCCCCTGATCCACCATCGAGGTTGTCGACACCGGCTCCGCCGACGAGCGAGTCATTGCCAAAGCCACCATCAAAGCTGTCGTTACCAATGCCGCCTGTTAGTGAGTCGTTATCCGAGCCCCCCGCCAGCGTGTCGTTGCCATCAGCACCATCAATCGTGTCGTTCTCGGTCCCACCTTGCAGGTTGTCGTCACCGAGACCGCCCATCACCGAGTCCAATCCCGCGCCGCCGTTTTCGACATCATTGCCGTCGCCACCATCGATCGAGTCGTCGCCGTTATTACCCGTCAGCGAGTCGATACCAGCATCGCCATTCACGACGTCGTTGCCGTCCTGCCCGGTGAGAGTGTCGTCACCAAAGCCACCGCTCATCGTGTCGTTGGCGGTTCCGCCAATCAGCAAATCATTGCCTTCGTTGCCAGTCATTTGGTCGAAACCGGCACTGCCGTAGAGCGTGTCGTTTTCCGTGCCACCGGTGAGGATGTCGTTGCCGCCATCACCGGTGATGCTGTCGGTTCCGGCACCGCCCGTTTCGCGGTCGTTACCTAGTCCGCCCGCCAATGAGTCAGCACCGAGTCCACCATCGATTACGTCGTTGCCGTCACTGCCATCGAGCTTGTCATTGCCGTCGCTGCCCAGCACTTGGTCATTACCCACGCCGCCGGTTTCAATATCGTCACCGATGCCGCCGTCGAGTCGGTCATTGCCCAGGCCGCCGTCGAGCGAGTCATTGCTGCCCTGGCCCAGAATGCTGTCGTCGCCGTCTCCGCCAGCAATTGTGTCCTGCTGGTTTCCACCTTGGATGTTGTCGTTTCCAGCCCCGCCATCCATCAGGTCGCGACCGTCACTGCCCTTCAAAAGGTCGTTACCCAAGCCGCCGCCGATGGTGTCGTTGCCCAGCCCTCCATCGATCGAGTCGTTCTTCCCCGAGCCAATCACGGAATCGTTGCCGTCACCGGCATTGATCGTCGTCCCGGTCAGGTTGGGGAAAGCCGCTGACGTCACTCCCGAGAGGTCGATCGAGTTCGCACCCGCTCCACCAGTGACGGTCAGCGACGTTACTGCACTCGCCGAAACTTGCCCGGTTCCACCAGCCGCCAGACTCGCCGTTAAAACCGACCCATTGAGAGTGACCTTACCGGCCTGGTCAGCCCCTACAGAGATCGCATCAGAGCCATTGCTGGTAACTGACAGAACTCCCGACGTAGCATTAAACAGGGACGAGATACTGAGCATCGTCCGAGGCGCCAAAGATTCCACATAGGCAGCTCGCACCGAGCGAGGCTGCTGCCGCCGACGTGCGGAGGCTGCTCGTTGAGAACCAACAGAGCACTTTGTTTCGAACGCCGCTAACCAAGTTGCGATACGCATAGCAGACCTCCACAGTCGAGTAAGAATAAAACGCCCGCAGTCAGGGGAAGTTCGCCATCGAAGCGCTGTGTGGTGGGTGTGGCAAACGGGCGGCATGTTACAGATCTCCGCGAAGCCGTTCTGCCAGGGTTTCTCCCAGTTCTGTTTAGAAAAAAGTGCTCAAAGACCGGGGAAACCCCGGCATGGAGACTCCCCAAGTAAAGCTGCTGGCTGTGCAGAATCTGCCAAATAACTACCAACTGCTGCGCATCCTTCTGGACCTAAGGTGCTTCCAGACGGAGCTTTGCAGACTTTCAAATGGCCGCGCGGTGTCGTCCTTACCCGATCCACAACGGATTGATCCGACCAAGATCGAATCGCTCTATGGCGATTTTGGACTGGAACTGCGCAGCTACATCGCGGCGATCCTTAAAGATCAAGAACTCGCCGATGAAGTCCTGCAAATCGTCCTGAAGAAGACCTTAGAGCAAGGACATCAAGCTCACTCGAACATCCGCGGTTGGATGTTTCGAGTTGCTTTGCAGGAGTGCCAACTCCACAAACGCGAAGCCCAGCGAGAACAGCGGATTCTGCAGAAAGCCTTTTGGAAAACAGGCCATCGAACAGTTTCCGGCGAGCAACCAACCGCCAGCACAGTGCAGCAAGAAGTTGTCGCAGCAGTGCGACAAGCCATCGAAAGTTTGACGCCCGACCAACAACGCGTCGTGCGAATGAGGATTTACGAAGACAAGACCTTCGCCGAGATCGCGAACGAACTGCAGATCCCATTAGGGACGGCACTCACGCGAATGCGAGCGGCGACACAGAAACTAGAAGCTGCGTTGCAGAAGCACGCGGACTAATTGGATCGAGGACAGTGTGATGATCGGTGAGAAATTCAGTGACGAACTCTCTTGGTCGGCGTTTCGCTACGTCGCCGGAGAAATGTCTTCTTCTGAAGAGACGGCATTTGAAACTCGAATGCTCGACGATGTGGATGCCTGCGAAGCGGTTACTCGCATGGCGCTCGTCTGCGAATCCGCGAATGCCGCATTCGAACGCCCGCAACTTGCGTTGAGTGCTCTGCCCACCAAGCGTCGATCGCCACGTTGGGCCGCAGTGGCCACATTGGCTGCTGTGTCGTGGATGGTCGGCATCGGAGTGTGGTTCGCCAATGGCTCGCGAGCCGAGCGACGGCTCAACGCCGAGATCGTCGGTATGTGGTCTTCGACGGCAACTCCGGCCATCGTCGATGAAGTCAATACGTTGGCAGTCGAAGACATCGAAGCGCCTCAAGTCGACGTGGCGTCCACTCACGGGGATCTGGTCGTGCCCGACTGGATGCTCGCCGCCGTGCGACTTGAGGCCGACGGTGATGACGACGTGTTGGAGAATTAAGGCGGTTGCTCGGTATCGAAAGGATTGTCCCCATCGGGCTCGTCCCGATGGTTATCTGCCTCGTGGCTACCTCGTTCGCTGCGTGTAGCCCTCAGACAGATAACCACCGACGCAAAGTCGATGGGGCTGGATCTGAATTTGAGCTTTCTTAGGAATTGATTTGTGACTCGGAACCAACTCTCACTCGCTCACGCAACTCTTCGAAGCGGTGCTGTCGGCCTCGTGCTGATGCTCGGCACGCTAGTGACTGCGCAAGAGCAAGCTCCGAAGTCAGGTGATGCGAAGCAGCCCGAGCAACGCACTGAGACGAAGGCTGTCACAAAGAATACAGCCAAGACGCAAGCTGCGGTTGTTGTCGACGAGAAAGCCGCCTTCGCGTTTGCGAGCACTCATCATCCTGAACTCGCCGAGATCCTGCAGACGCTTCGCAAGGCGAATAAGCAGCAATTCCAAACCGCCATCAGTGAACTCTCTCGCGACCGCGAGCGGGTCGAACGATTGTCCGAGCGAGATTCCGAACGAGCCGCCTTGGTGCTGCAATCATGGAAGGTCGATTCGCGTATCCGCCTCGAAATGGCGAGATTCACGATGACGCAAGACAGCGAGCGCGAAGCGCGCATCAAAGAACTGTTGAAGGAACGAGTCGAGTCGCGACGGCAGTTGCTCGAACTCGATCGTCGTCGTGCTCAACTGCGTTTGGCCAAACTGGACGAACAACTGGCACAGCAAAAAGATACTTCGGATAAGCAACTCGCCGCTGAGTGGGAACGCTTGAAGAAATCAGTCGCCGGCCAGGCAAAACCCAAGCCTCGGACTGAAACGAAGAAGAAAGAATGAATCTTGGCCCCACCGACCTTGTGTCGGTGGTCCCGTGCCTCGTGGCTACTGGCCGAAGTTGCGACGCGACGCAACAGAGCAATTTAGACATGAGGCAGATAACCACCGACGCGAAGTCGGTGGGGACTGAAAAGAAAACAATCCCGCCTTTTACTCCCCACTGTTTGATGAGGTTCCTTCATGAAGAAAAGCTCGTTCTGGATGGCGGTGCTGAGTGCCATTTTCGGGCTTGCTCCGAGTACGTTCGCTGAAGACATTGCTCCGGCGGCGAAGCGGTATGCCGACGGTTCGGCTGAGACTCCGGACTTCCGCAAGCATGTCATGCCGTTGCTCGGACGACTCGGCTGCAATGGCCGCGCGTGTCATGGATCGTTTCAAGGTCAGGGCGGATTCCGGTTGTCGCTGTTTGGCTATGACGCAGACCTCGATCACAAGGGACTCGCCGAACGAGTGGATCTCGACAAGCCCGAGAGCAGCTATGCGTTGCAGAAAGCGTTGCTCGAAGAACCTCATCGCGGCGGCAAGCGGTTCGAAGCCGGTAGCTGGGAACACAAACTCTTGACCGCTTGGATCAAGGGCGGTGCTAAGAAGACCGGCGATGGCGATGAAGTCCCGACGTTGAAGTCGGTCGATATCGAGCCCAAAGAAGTGCTCTTCAAGAAGGACGGCGAGAGCGTGCAGCTTAAGGTCGTCGGCGTTTGGTCGGATGGGGCTCGCGAAGACATCACTTGCCTCTGCCGCTTCCAAACGAACGATGAGCAAGTCGCGGACATCTCGAAGGACGGGCTGATCAGCGGCAAGCAAGCGGGCGATACTCACGTTGTTGTGTACTACGACAACACCGTGAACCCGATCCCCGTGCTGCGTCCGGTGAGCGATAAGACCGGCGACAAGTACCCCTCCGTCGAGACCAAAACGAAGATCGACGAGTTCGTGCAAGTGAAGCTCCGCAAGCTGGGCGTCGTTTCGTCTGAGGTCGCGGGCGATATGGAATTCTTGCGACGTCTGTCGCTTGACCTGACAGGTACGCTGCCGAGCCCTCAAGAGATTCAAGCCTTCGTCGCGGACACTAATCCCAACAAGCGTGCGAAGAAGATTGACGAGTTACTGGAGACTCCGGCCTATGCCGCATGGTGGGCAACGCGACTCTGCGATTGGACCGGCAACACCAACAACCAACGTAATAACAACACCATCCCGCGCGAGGCGGTGGTTCGCGATTGGTACGAGTGGGTGCGGACTCGCATCGAATCCAACGTGCCATACGACCAAATCGCTGAAGGCTTCGTGATGGCGGGCACTCGCAATAAAGGCGAGAGCTATCGCGAGATGTGTGAGGATCTTTCGAAGCGGTACTACACCGAGAAGACCGGTGCCGCGAGTCGCGATTCGATGCCGCACTATTGGACTCGCAACAACTTCCAAACGGCGGAAGATCGCACGATTGGGTTTGCCTACAACTTCATGGGAGTGCGAATTCAATGTGCTCAGTGCCATAAGCACCCGTTCGATCAATGGAGTCAGGACGACTTCCATCAGTTCAAGAACTTCTTCACGCACACGAAGACCGTTGGCCGTCCGGCCGATGCGAAGGACGACTACGCAAAGCTCACTGAGGAACTCGGAGTCGATCTGAAGAAGGGCAACAACGGCGATCGTCAACGGGCTCTCGCTGAAGCGGGCAAGGCCGGGAAGATCATCCCGTTCGAAGAGGTCTTTACGGCGAAGGTTGAAGCCGCCGCTGCTAAGGATCGCAAGGCAAAGGAAGTGAAGCCCGATGCCAAGCGAGTCGTTCCAAGCGGCCCGAAAGCTCGCTTACTCGGTGCGGGAGACATCGACCTCAGCCAGTCCGACGATCCGCGTCAGCCGCTGATGGAATGGCTGCGTTCGAAGGACAATCCGTTCTTCTCGAAGGCGTTCGTGAATCGCGTATGGGCGAACTACTTCAATGTCGGCATCGTGCAACCGGCTGACGATCACAACCTCGCGAATCCGCCGAGCAACAAAGCACTGCTCGACTATCTGGCGTCTGAGTTCATCGCGCAGAACTTCGATATGAAGTGGCTGCATCGCGAGATCTGCAACAGTGCGACCTATCAACGCACATGGGCACCGAACGAGACCAACAAGCTCGACGAGCGGAACTTCTCGCACGCCGTGCCGCGTCGCTTGCCAGCGGAAGTCGCGTATGACGCGATCCGCACGGCAGCCGCGAACGACGACGACTTCGCCGCCGCTCGCTCAACGGTGAAGGGCCGAGCAATCTCGATCCCCGGTTCGGGCGGTCGTCCCGGCCAAGGCAATGGTGGGACGGACTATGCGTTGTCGCTCTTCGGTCGCTCGATCCGCGAAGGCAACTGCGATTGCGATCGGTCATCGGAAGCGAGCTTGCTGCAAACGGTCTACCTTCAAAACGACAGCGAAGTGCTCGGTTTGATTGCCTCGCAAAAAGGCTGGTTCACTCAAGCCAAACGTGAGCTCGGTCTTGAGAAGAGCAAGGACGACGACAAGAAGAAGCCCGATGGCTCATCAGACGTCGCGCGACTGGAAGCGGTAAGAGCGCGATTCCAGAAGGCGATCAAGAAGGCTGAAGATCGCAACGACGAGAAGGTTCTGGCCTACTCCAAGAAGGAACTCGCGAAGGTCGAAGAGCAACTCGCGAAGCTAACTGCGAAGCCCGAAGAGAAGCCGGCAGAGACGGCAGCAACTCCGATGGCGAAAGATCGCATCGTCGGCGTCGTGAAGAGCGCGTACTTGCGAACGCTCAGCCGCTTGCCGAGCGATGACGAAATGAATCGCTCTGTCGCTTACATCGAATCTTCATCCGACCCCATGCGCGGTGCCGGTGACATCCTCTGGGCGCTCATCAACACCAAAGAGTTCATCGTCAATCACTAGAAGCTTTCTCCCCACCGGCCTCGTGGCGGTGGTTACCCGCCTCATAGCTACCTACTTCGCACGAATCAGGTAGCCGTGAGGCATCAAACCATCGGGACGAGCCCGATGGGGATTAATTAATACAACCTACTCCCCACTCGAAAGGATCCTTAGTTATGTCGCTCACTCGAACCTGCGATGGCCTGCAACGTCGTGATTTTCTCAAGGTCGGAGCCGTCGGTGCGGCGGGTCTGACTCTCTCGAATTACCTGCGTTGGGCCAATGCTGGAGAACTCAAGAAAGGTACCGCGAAGTCCGCGATCTTCATTAATTTGACTGGTGGACCATCGCACATGGACTCGTTCGATTTGAAGCCCGAAGCGAAAGAGGAATATCGCGGCGAGTTCTCTCCGATCGACACCAACGTGCCCGGCATTCAGATCTCTGAGCACCTGCCAAAGCTCGCCAAAGTGCAAGACCTGTTCGCGATCTTGCGCGGCGTCTCGCACACGAACGGCGATCACGGTCGCGGCACAGAGTACGTCAACTCGGGCAACCGTCCGCTGCCGTCGATCGAGTTCCCCGGCTATGGCTCGATCATCTCCGAGCGTCTGCCCGGCGACCGCGAGCTGCCGCCGTTCGTCGCGATCCCGAGCGGTCAAGGCAAGCCGGGATATCTCGGCGTGAAGTACGCACCGTTCAACACCGGATCGACACCGAAGCCCGGCGAGCCCTTCTCAGTCCGCGGCATCAAGTTGGACAAAGGCTTGACGATCGAAGACGTCGAGAAGCGCAAGAACCTTCTGCGTGATCTCGATACGACCTTCTCCAGCGTCGAGAAGAACAGCCAGTTGCTCGAAGGTCTCGATCAGTTCGGTCAGCAGGCTTACTACATGATTACGTCGGAGAAGTCGCGCAAGGCGTTCGACATCAGCCAAGAGACGCCCGAAGTTGCGAATCTCTTCGGCAAGTCAGGCTTCGATCAAAGCTGCTTGCTGGCGAGCCGCTTGATTGAGTCGGGCGTGCGTTTCACGTCAATCACACTCGGCGGTTGGGATACTCACCAGGACAACTGGGGCAAGCTGAAGAGCAACTTGCTGCCAACACTCGATAGTGGTTTCTCGGGCTTGCTGCAGGCTCTGAAGATGAAAGGTCTTCTCGATTCGACCGTCGTCTACGTGACGGGCGAGTTCGGTCGTACTCCGAAGATCAACACGACTCGCGGCGGTCGCGACCACTACCCACGCTGCATGTTTATGTTGATGGCCGGCGGCGGTGTTAAGGGCGGTCAAGTGCTCGGCGAATCGAACGAGAACGCCACTCTGCCGAAGGACGAGAAAGGCTTTTCGCCGGACAGCGTCGCGGCCTCGTTCTATCACGCGCTGGGGATCGACCACACGCACGAATATCATACCAACACCGGCCGCCCGATCATGATTTGCCGCGAAGGCAACGTGATCCCGCAGCTGTTTAGTTAAGGCAAAAGTCAATGAAAGGATTGGGACCGCTGGGACGCTTGTGATACGTATTACATTCGCATCCCCGTTGGTCTCATAGGTCCCATACGTCTTATCGATCCCATCAGTCCTGTTCCCTCTTTGGAGAACCCGCTCATGAAAACTCTGTTAACGCTGGCATTGGCTTTAGCGGTCAGCGCCGGCGCAATGGCCGCTGATGACAAGAAACCAGCACGTAAGAAAGGCGCGCCCCCAGTAGCTGCCGCCGTTCAATTGCCGAAAGAAGTGGAACTCACGGCGGAGCAAAAAGAGAAGCTCGCCGCGGTCAACAAAGAGTTCGAATCGAAGTTCGCCGACGCTACTAAAGAACGAGATAGCATCCTGACCGACGAGCAAAAGAAAGCTCAGCAAGCCGCCGTTAAGGATGCTCGCGAGAAGATGCTCAAAGGCAAAGATGCCAAGTCTGCGATCGACTCGGCGTTGAAGCTCACCGACGAGCAAAAAGGCAAGTATGAAAAGGCCAGCGCGAAGGTTCTCGAACTTCTTCATGGCCT
>OMIV01000330.1 GCA_900299185.1 Planctomycetaceae bacterium | reverse complement strand
GATGAATGATGTTCGCGAGGCGACGTTGCCGCACTTGCCGGGTTCCGACGAGCGACCGATTGAACCAACAACAGATCGGCAACGAACCGCCGAGACCGGCATTCATTTGCGACAAGAAGCTGATGCGAGCGTGACTGAAGCCGCAGGGACTCAGGTGTCCGTTGCTGATCGCGGACTTCATCAATCGTCGTCGTCGACATCGCAGCTACCGCAACGAGCTAGCCTCACCATGTGGCTCGCGTTGCCCGTCGCAATGTGTCTCGCGGTCGCGGCGTACTTCATCAATCGTCCTCAAGAGACTCGACAAGACCCATCAACGGACGCGGCCCAGATCGGCATCGCGAACTCGCTGTCGCCGATGCCAAAGGTCGTTGAAGCCGGATCGTCACAAGGCCCAGATACAGAGTCCGGTCCGGCAGTTCCGCCAGTCATGCCGAAGCTGTTGGCTGATGTGGTCGCGGAATTGAAACGCCTCACACCCAACTTTCATGGCGATGTGAAGTTCGAACTCGATCAAGACAAAGTCGTCGCGTTGGCGTTCTTAGTTGATGATGTCACGGACCTATCGCCGCTGCGTGCGTTGCGAGATCTCAAGCAACTCGACCTGCGCAATGACAACGATACGCGCTGGGATTTTCCGCTCCGCGATTTGTCTCCGCTCAGCGAGCTGAAGCTGGAGACGCTCAATGTTTCCGGGACCAAGATCGACGATCTCACGCCGTTGAAAGGCATGCCGCTGAAGTGGTTGTCGGTGCGAGGCACTCCGGTGAGTGATCTCGAACCGCTGCGCGGGAAGTCGATCGAGATGCTCGATGCGCTCTATTGCCCGGTGCGAGACTTCTCTGTGTTGAGCACGCTGCCGCTTCGTCATTTGGAATGCACGATCAACAACCTCGAACTGCTGCGAGGACTGTCGCTGAATTACTTCGTCAGCAACGGCTCGACATTAAACGATCTCACGCCGTTGATCGGGCAGCCCATCGAGCAACTGTGGATGACACGCAGCAACTTGCTGAAGCCGGAGGACTTCAAGCCTTTCACAACGGTGCGAGTCATGAACGTGGCCGCGTTCAATGGCATCGAACCGAGTGTCCTCAAGATGCTGCCGCAGTTGGAATCGCTTAACGGCAAGACTCGGAACGAGTGGCTGGTCGATGAAGCGACGCCACCGGGACCAAGTCGTGAGCGGCATCCGCTTGAGCCTCAGCCGCGTTGGCCGTTCGATCCTGAAGATGGGGTCGAGTACGTCTGGAGCGTGCCGACGAATCTCGGCGAAGTGGCCAACACGCAAGAGTCGGACATCCTCTGGGGCGTGAGTGACGACGAACGAACCGTCTACGTGCGGCAGGCGAAGGGCGTTGTCGCCGTGACGCGAGAAGCCATCGATAAGCCCTTCACATCGAGCACCTTGTTGTCGCCTCTGAATGAAGGCGAGGTCTGGGGGGCCGTCAGTCCGAATGGGCTGCATATGATGGGCAATCAAGATCAGAGCAACTTCAACCGCACGCGTTGGTGGATCGCGAGTCGGACCAGTGTCGACAAGCCATTCTCGGCCCGTTCCATCGTGAAGAAGGGACAAGGACGGCCGACGCAGATTGCACCGACGATTTCCGCTGATGGGCTCACGCTGGTCTTCGGTGCCGCCGGCCCAACGACCAAGTCCTCGGATCTGTGTCTGGCAACTCGCACAACTGTGGCCGACCAATTTCGAGATGCCGTCACGTTGGCCGATCCGCCCAGCACCACTCATTGGGACATGCCATTCTTCATCTCGAACGATCGCTGCTTCTTGATCGCCTCGAATCAGTTCTCGCTGAACTCGAAGCCGATTCGACGCGTGCACTACTTCACCCGAGCGACAGCCGAAGAAGACTTCGGACCTGACCTGTCGCTCGGGCTTCCCATTGGTGCGGCTGAGGACTCGGACCTCAACGGCGGGCATCGCATCACGCACGAAGGCCGAGCGATCTACTTCAGTGCCTCAGGAGTGATTGGCGGAGTTGGCCAAGAAGATGTTTGGGTGTGTCGTCGCGAGCCGCTGACCGAACCGGTCTATCTCGATGACCTGCAAGAACTGGAATACTTTGCACACACCGACGACACCGAGCCATTCCCGTCGGGCAAGACCTTTGGAACTCACGGACTGCGACACGACGCTCAGCCGCTGATGCTGCTGGGGCGACAACCTAAGCACTCGGTGATGTTGCACCCGTTGATCGAACGCACGGCCTATGTGAGCTACGACCTCGCCGGTCAGTACTCGGTGTTGGAAGGCGTCGCGGCGCTAGCAGACAACGAGAACACCGACGACAAGTTCGCTCCCATCACGTTCCGCATTCTCGGCGATGGCCGCGAGCTGTGGAGTTCGCGACCGATGGCGACGGACAACATGTCGCAAGCCTTCGCCGTCGTCGTTGATGGAGTGCAGAAGCTGCGACTCGAAGTGCAGTGCCCCGGCTCGAACGACTTCGCGCATGCCTGCTGGCTCGAACCGCGATTACGTCGCCGCCAAAATTCGCCGCCGCTGGTGACTCGTCCCGAGATCCCGCCTCTCAAGTCCGGCGAATGGACCGACTACACGACGAACATCATTCCGGCTTTGCACGCGAACGGTGGGCAATGGGAAGTGCGCGACGGAGCCTTGCTGTTGGTTGGAGACTCACTGGTTAACAACCCGCGCATCCGAGTTCCGATCGAAACTACCAGCGACTACGAATTGCAGTTCTCGCTGACCAAGACCGAAGGCGACGGCTCAATCGCGTGCCATCTGCCGGTTGGTCCGAGTTAATGCGTCGTGAACTTCGATGGCGAATGGCCGGGACATGACGAGCGAGTCATCGGGCTGCAGTTCTTGAAGCAGTTGAGATCGTTCTCCGACGGCAACCCGACGCGCCGCGTTCATCAACTGGAGCCCGGTCGAAAGTACGCGATCACAACCAAAGTGCAGCTACAGAATGCTGGCAACGCTCGCATTCAGTTGAGCATCGACAACGAGTCGCTCATTGATTGGACCGGCCCCGTGAGTGACCTCAGCGCCGACGCACGCTGGCACCGTGCTTCTCCCGGCTTCGGCAGCGCCCCCGGAGTTCAAGCACAGATCGAGCAGATCCGGCTGCGACTTCCATAGCAGAACGCGACGAGTCCTCGACGTCGCAAACAAATTGCTCATCCACAAAATTCAGGGAAGAGCATGAATGTCGGCACCACTCCGCTGGCTTCAGAGCGGTCGATGAGTGACGAAGGGACAGCAGGCAATCGGATCGATGACTGCGGCGCGGGAACGGAGTTGATTACGAATCGACTTGGTGATTCTGGTCTTGAGTAGAGCGCGACTGGTACTCAGCGGATCGGTGGGTCGGCACGAGTTATGTCAAACTGCAATGCCTGTCGACGCGAAAATCGAAGCGAGTTCGCAAACGCTGACCCGCCAGTCGAATCGTGCGGGTATCCATTTCCACTCAAGACCAACTACGCCAGTTCCCTCTCCATTACGTCTTAGGGCTGCAGCACGAGCACGTCGATTTCGCTCATCTTCGGCAACGTCACCACGCCATCCGTGACGAGTAATTCTTGTTGCAGTTGCAGCGAGCGGACTGCTTTAGCGGTTGAACCGGGCGGCAGTTGCACGCGTAGGTTTTCGATCGCTTGATGACGCTCGCCGCGCGGATGCGTGCGGTCGGCGATGTAGCTCCAGTTCGTTAACGCGATGCATTGGCCGTGCTCGTTCTTGAGCGCGACGGACTCGACTTGAGCATTCGAAGTCACCGCAGGACGAGCAGCCTTCGCAGAGAGTGCAGCGTGTGTGACAAGGAGTCGTTGCGACGGGTCGAAGTCGGTCTGCATGTTGAAATCGGGACGACGCACTTGAGCTGAGTAACTCAAACCTGCCCATAAGCCGACGACGACCACTCGGCCTTTGCCGACTTGCCGTTCGATCGCTGCCGCTTGCTTATCAGCAAAGGAAGCAAGCACCGTTGCTCCGTCGCCCGAGAGTGCTTCGCGCGCAATGTATGCTCGCGTTAGTCGCCTTTCGCTCCGCGAAAGGGCGTCTGCATCGGGCTTCTCAGCGCCGAGATTCTCCCGCCTAGTTTCATTGACTTTAAGACCGTTCATTCGCGGAGCGAAAGGCAACAATGTCAGAGCGATCGACGACGACTCCGGCACGCTCGGCTCGCTCAATGGTTCAAGCGTTGTCGCGCGGTATTCGGGACACTTGCCCCAAACTTCGACTTTGCGAGCACCGACTTTCAACAGCTCATTGCCGACGACGTTTGCTTGGTCACTCTCATCGCGCGAGAGACCGCCGGCGTCGGTCCATAACGTGCCACCAGCACGAACCCATTCAGCGACTTTTGCCGTCGCATCGCGGCGCAAGTTCGGGCCGATCACATACAGCGCTTTGAATCGCGCCGGGATGCCCTCAGCCAATTGCTGCTCGCTGAGGATGTCGACCGGAATGTGCTCGTGCCGCAGCGCGAGATACACCCACTTGGCGTTCTCGAGCGCGGTCGCTCCGAGCGGTCCGACTCGGCCCCAAATTTCAGAGCTGCGCGGAAAGACGAACGCCACTTCGGGCTCGGTCATGTATTTCGCATTCCATAGATACGGCTCGGCCTTCGCGAGGAACCGACCGGCTCGCGCGACCTCTTCGAGCAGCTCCGGCGACTGCGAGAAGCTGTCGCCCTTCGAGTAGTCCGGCCCGTAGGTGTACCACTCCAGCGCCCGCACGCCGCGCGAGACAACGCTAAGCATGCGCTGCGACGGTGCTCCGCGATGCGGCTTCACGAGGCAGCCCATTGGCATGCCGCCGTGCCGCTGCGAGATGCCGCGCATGATGTCGCTCAAGTACGACTCCCACTGCCAAGAGCGGGCATCGCGATTGGAGGTCTCGAAGACGAGCGCGGTGTTCGCACCGGTGTCGTAGAACTCGTGCCAATCGAGACTGCTGCCGTTCCAACTGGGGGTCGGCCCTTGCATCGCATACATCCAAATGCCGTGCTCTTTGAGTTGCTTCGCGGACTCGGGGAAGAGGTTGCCCGTCGAGAAGCTCATGAAGCGATAGGTGTAGTAGTACCGCAGCCGACTCGCGGCATCGTCCGGCGGTGCGACAAGCGATTGCTTCGCTTTCGAGCCGCTGTTCTCGATCGCCCAAATCGGATACGGAGCAACGGCGTCCCAGTCCTTCGCTCCGACATCGCTCGGGTTGAGAGCGTGCTTCTTGAGGTACTCGCGGAACTGATCGCGACAGCGCGGGCAGTCGTTCACATGTGCCTTCGCCGCGACACCGATCTCGTCCCACCATAAGCCCCATTTGTCTTTCGCGCCCGAGGCTTCGTGTTGAGCGATCGCCTTCGCAACGGACTCGCTCATCGTCGTCTTGAGTTTTGGATCGAACGGACAACCATCGGGCTCACCGGCGGTCGAGGAACTGACCGCCGCCATCGGAGACCCGGAACCTGGCCCGCCCCAATAGACGTGCTTGAAACCGTCGGCCACTCCCGCCAGCTCGACCATCCGCAGCGACTTCTCATCGACGAGCCCGTTCACGCCCAGCAACTGCAACGTGCGGCACTCGTCTTTGACGATCTCAGGATTGTTGTGCCGCACGCCATAGCCGCTCGCCTTACCGAGCCCGCCGCCGGGAGCTTGCCCGTAACCGCCGAGATGTCCAATCAGGCCAAACAACTTCGGCGGCTGAGCGGGTTCTTGGAAGAGTTGTTCCAGCCGCTCGCGGCGGGCTCGCGCATGACCCGAGAGCCCTTGCAGAGCTGCAACGAACTCCGGGTTCTTCGCTCCGCGTTGATCGAGCAACTTTGCCGGGAACACGAACCCAGCCGTCGCTCCGCGCGGAGCGGTCTCGACAAAGCGATGAAACGTCTTGCCACGCTCGGCGAACTCAAACTCGACCGCGATCGATTCCGGAGGATCAGGCTGCTTCTTTCCCTGCAGCGGATAAGCAACGGTGACGCTCGGAAATTCAAAGCCCTTTGCGCGTCCGCAGACGGTCTCGACCGGCACCCATGCAGACCACTGGTTAACGGCAATGGTCCCAGCCGTTGTGACCTTCAACTTCGAGTCGATATCGGGCACCGGCTCTCCCTCCGGAGCAAAGCGCCCTTTAACAACGCTCCCGCCGAGTCCTTCTCCCCCGCGTCGCCAGTCGATGAAGAACTCTTTGGCTTCAGGAGTAATTTGAGTGACACGCACGCGCATTGAAAGCTGAGCGATCGCCGCTGCTGCTTGCTTCTGCTTCTCCAGCAAGTCGATCTGCTCTTGAGCGAACGCCATTCGCAATTCGAGCGAAGCAACCAGAAACACACTGAGGAACAGAGCCAGCCAGCGAGCCGATTGCGTGATTCTCAATAAGCAAGTTCGTGAATCCACACCCTTAGTAGGGTGAGACCAGCGATAGCGCCGGCCCACCGCTTCACGGCATGTTGGTCTAACCAGTCCACACGCTGGCTGGACTTGTCGGTTGATCAAACTCGGGACTGGCTGACGACAGACGTGGCGGGTGAATTGATCGTGCATGTTGTTGAACCCCGTAAGTTCATGATGGTGGCACTGACGCAGTTCGTGGCTTTACCAAAGCAACTTCGCTGACTTCGTTCTCGTTGGCTGGCTATTCGGGGCGGCCATTGTCGGCTGGCTTCTGGCCGCTCATCAAAGCCTTCGCCTGTCGCACATAGCGTCGGCCCAACAGTTCGTAGCCTTCCTTGGTGTAGTGCAGATCGTCGGTCATTGTGCCGTTCTTCTCTTTGTTGTTGAGGTCATCGCAGTCGACCCACGCGCCGCGCGAGTCCGCTTTGGAGAGATCGACCTGAGCTTTTCGCACCGCTTGCCAGTTGGCATCGGTCGGTTTCCCATGATCGCTGAGCCGGCCGATGACGAAGTTCATGTTCGGCTGCTTCAAGTCGCGACGCAGGTTGGCGATCAATTGCTGCAAGGCGTCGGCATAGGCGGGGTGCAGTCCTTCGCGAGCGTCGCGTTCTCCTTGCATCCAACAGAACGTTACCGACGCCGGGTTGGGATGCTTCTTCAATAAGGCGGCGAACTGGTCGAGGATCGGTTGGTAGTAAAGCGTCCCTTTGGCTTTGTCTTTCTCGCGAACCTTTGCCGGATCGAGTCCGTGCTTCGTCGCGATCTCGTCCCATTCCGCGACCCACAACCGAATCGGCTGCCCACCGAAGGCCACTTTGATGTAGGCCACGTCGGCATCCGGAAACAGCTTCGCCGCCTCTGGTTCGAAGCCCGATTTGGGATTCATGCCCGCCATGTTTGACTGACCGGACAGAATGAAAAGGTGAGCCGGTTTGTCGGCAGCGACGGCGAAGCTGCTCATCAAAATGAGAAGGCCAAATACAAAATGCTGCATGTCGAAAGACTCCGGTTTGAAGAGCAGAGAGGAGCCGGCAGCGCGTCTACGTCTCAACGATCGGCCAGCCGTGGGAATTGTAATGACCACCCACGCTTC
The DNA here is from genome assembly GCA_900299185.1 of Planctomycetaceae bacterium. Taxonomy (GTDB): domain Bacteria; phylum Planctomycetota; class Planctomycetia; order Planctomycetales; family Planctomycetaceae; genus AM-0621. The sequence continues at coordinate 11,678 of OMIV01000330.1, read as the reverse complement.
GTCCCTTCAACTGCGATGCGAGTTCGAATTCCGATGGCTGCCGCGCGTTGTCGAATTCTCAGACATGCTCTGCGTTTTGTGGTCCGACGTGCGGTATCCGAGTCAAAGCTTGTGGTGTAATTCATGTTCCAAATGAAGGCTTTCGACTGACGGATGGCTTCCTCATCAGCTCCAGCGGAAAGCTCGCCATCGAGGTGTCTTTCACGCCGTCGCCATCGAGATCTCTGCCATCTTAGCGCCGATCACGATGTGCAATCTCGGCTGGAAGTAGAACTTCAGACGTGCCGATCACCGCGCAGCCGCTGCCGCCATTCGTCGATGCCCGGTTGCTGGAAGCCGATGCCGTACAGAGTGAGCATCAGGTCGAAGGCGCGGGCGAAATAGTCGCTTTTATCGCGGAAGTCGGCGTAGTTTCGGCCGCATAGCATTGGTGGAAATGACTTCTTCTCCTCGCCGGATAACAGCAGGCCGATGACCGTTTCTCGCTCCTTATCGGTTCCGGTAAGCCGTTGATTAACAAGGTGCATCTCGGCGGCGACGACCGTGCCCATCTTGAATCTCTTGTTCTTGTACTTCTTCAAATACAGCGGCGTTCCGACCACGAGCACGCGATCGCTCTTGGGGATCAGCTCGATGAACCGCGTGATGTCTTTGCCGAAATGCTCGTTGTGCGTTTGATCGAGGATCACCTCGTGGCCGGCTTTGCCCAAGTCCTCGGCCAGCCTTGCAACCCAGCGTTCGACGTTCGGTTCCTCTAGGCCGTTAGTCAGATCACGCCACGCATAGCTGAGGAAGCAGCACTTCGGCTTGATGCCGTCGGTCCGAGCACGGTTTTCCAGCTTGTAGACCAACTCCTCGAACAACACGCGGTGGTCGGCGGTGGTCTCCTCGTCGCTCACCTGCCGCTTCATGTCTTGCGTGAGTTGGATTGGGACGTCGGCAGGTGGCAGGTCGAGACGCGCGCCACATTCACCATAACAGACGAAGGTCTTCTTCTCGGCAAGTCGCTTTCGCATTTGAGACTGTTCCACGCGAGTGCCGCATGAGCACGTCACCGGCGCGAAGCGCAGCACTTGATGCAATTGCCGTTGGTCGCACTTGCGAGCCAGCAGGCTCTCGAACAAGCCGCAGAAGAGTTTCTTCACCGGGTCACCCAGCCCCGCCGAGTAGAACAGCGTGTAGCTCGTTTCGCCGTCCTCGTCCTCTTGCCGCCGGAAGCCACTGATCAGACCGGGCTGGTATTCGTAACGAGCCTGATTGTGCCATTGGTCGGATCGCGTGAACGTGTTCGTGTAGCCCAGCGTCACGACGAGTGCGGCGTAGAGGTTCTCGGTCGCGCCATGAACGACGTAGGACAGGTCGTCGACCAGCGGCCCGTCGTCCTTCTGCGGCTTCTTCAGGTTCATCAGTTCGGGGAAGACCAGCAGTCGCGTCGGGCCCGCCTCTTCGCGGAAGCAGCGGTAGCTGAGCCGGTTCTCCAAGAACGCGGAGATTGTGGCGTCGATCAGCAGGTCGTGATCCTCGCGGCTGAGCCCGTCCAGTTCGGGGAACGAGTACTCGTCGGCGAGTATTTTTTGTTCCTCGATCGCGCCCAGGCCCTTTGGATTTCGGCGAGCTTCCAGGATGAATGATGCCGCCAGATTGTTGAGCAGTTCGGGCATCAGCAGGATGCGTTGCTGGCCGTCGGATGTCTTGAGCAGGCGGACGAAGCCGTGGCTGGCGACACGCTCGACGGCGGTCAGCATTTCGGCGTCGGAAAAAGTAGCCATCACGCTCTGCGTGATGAGCTTGTCAGGTCGAACGACGCGTTTGTCAGTTTGGGGGTCGCTCGTGGAAGGCTCATCACGCGGAGCGTGATGGCTACTTTCGAGCATCGCGCGCAGTTCCGCCGGGGTGACGATCACGCGTTGTCCGTTCCGCGCTTCCTTCAGCGACAGGACGAAATCCTTGATCCGTTTGAATGTCGTGGTGGTGGTGACGCCTGTCTTGCGGTCCCAGGGGATTTGCGACTTCATCCGAGCGAGCAGTTGGTCCAGGCCGATCCCACTGGCGGCGCTGGTCTTCACGAAGCCGCCGCTAAACCGCTTGTCGCAGAACTGAGCTAGCTCCTCGTCGGTCAGCGTGGGACTGCCGCGATCGATGCGAGCGGGGACGAGGATTTTCGGGCACTCGGCTGGCAGTTGGTCGAGCCAGTAATGGACGCTGCCCAGCGGATCGCGGGAGTGGGTTGGGTCGAACAAGATCAGGGCCAAGTCCGCGTCGGCGACGTGCAGGGCGTGGATCAATCGGTAATCGGGTTGACCGGCCAAGTCCCAGAGCACCGCTTCGCAGCGTGTGCCATCGGCGCGTTGAGCCTGCAATTGGTCGAGCACCCAGAACTGCTGGCCGTGGGTCGAGGCATGTTCCTTGAACTTGCCGTGAGCCAGCCGCCAGCCCAGCCCTGTCTTGCCCACGCCCGAATCGCCGACCAGCACGATCTTGGCCGTGGCATGCAGGACGGAATCGTGGGGCAGGTTTCCAACCTGCCGACTTGATTCCTCTTCCTTGGTGGCAGGTTGCAAACCTGCCCCACGGCCCAGCAGCACCGCGTAGTCCAACTCCCAGATGTGGATGAGCCGGTCGGCGTATTTTTTCTCTGTCCCTGGGTCGGAGCCGACCGTGGCCAGCAGCGGCTCGTGCGGATGAAACGCCACACCGGGCGGCCAATAGCTTGAGGCCGGTTCGGGAATGACCGCGACCGGCTGCCAAGTGTCGCCCCGCCAAAGCTGGACGGTGTCGTCTGGAGCACACCCCTTCGACGCGATCAATGCGGTGTCGAACGAAATCGCCGCACAGTTCAACCCACCGGTATGCCCTTCCAACACATTCGTCGCCTGCCCGGTCTCGGCGTCCCAGATGCGAACAGTCTTGTCGGCACTGGCCGAAGCCAGCCGGAGCACTCCTGCTTCCGGCGACCATGCCACGGTGTAGACCGAACTGGAATGCCCTTCGAGCGTCCGCAGAGCCTGGCCGGTCTCGGCGTCCCACAGCCGCACCGTCTTGTCGCCCGCCGCCGAAGCGAGTTTCCGCCCGTCCGGCGACCACGCCACGCTGAAGACCGTATTGGAATGCCCTTCGAGCGTTCGCAGGGCCTGCCCGGTCTCGGAGTTCCACAGCCGCACCGTCTTGTCGCGCGACGCCGAAGCAAGTCTCCGCCAGTCCGGCGACCACGCCACGCTCCACACCTCTTTCGTGTGCCCTTCCAGCGTGCGGACCATCTTCCCCGTGACTGCGTCCCAAATGCGGATCGTGTTGTCGTCCGACGGCGAAGCCAGCCATCGGCCGTCCGGTGACCAAGCGATGCGACTGATCCAGCTCTTGTGCCCACGGAGTGTCAGCCGCAGCCGCACGCCCGGAACCGGCTCCCAACCCGGCTCACCCGCCTGCTGCGACCGGCCCTGATTTTTTCGTCGCTTCGCCATCCTCGTTCGCCTCCGACGCTTGGCAGACAACCTCTCCCACCTCTGTTTCAGCCATCGTACCCGTTGAGATTTCGTCCATCCAATGCCGGGACGGTGGGGAGTTGTCGTTACACCTCAAGGCCCATTCGTCCGACCTCGCCCACGGTGGAAGTCTTGAAGTTGCGCCTACAAGTCGCGAAGCCGCGACAGACACGAACACGGCGATCACCACTTCGCGGCTAACGATCTTTTGAGGCTCGTCGTCGTGGACTGACGAGAGGGCAGAACAGCGTTGGCGATTCTGGTCTTGAGTCGGGTGTGACAAGCGAGCGAATCGACTGGTGTGCCGGCGCTCGCGAACTCACGTTGATCGTTGCTCTGATTGCCGTCGCAGTTTGCCTTAGCTCGCGTCGGCCTACCGAACCGTGTGAGCTTGTCCCACCCTACATTTGCAAACCCGGTTCTGCACTCGGCTGACGATTCCGACATAAGTCCGTGGCGCAGGTTTTGGACCTGCGAAACTGCTGAGAAACAGGCAGGTTGAAAACCTACTCCACGGTCAAACTCGGTTTATGTCGGACACGTGTGGGCTGCCTCTCACGGCACGTGCTAAGATGTAGCGCCGTTTGGATGTGCCCGCTGTAGGAACTCAATTCTCTGGAGCTGTGATTTGGTTGTGATTGGCAACCTCTTTCCGCGTTCCCAACTCACACGGGATCGAACCCGAGCCGAAGTCCAAGATCTGCGCAATTTCAAGAGACGCTGATTGACGCGCCGGGTCGCAGCGTTGCTTTCTTTGAATCGCGGGCGTCTCATCTATGGCCTTGCTGTTCCCTAAGCCCAGCTCTTTGTGACGAAAGCAATCACCGATCATGCTCAGGAAAATCATGGCCCTCGTTCTGTCGTTGTGCATCAGCCAATCGGTCTGGGCCGACGTGATCATCACTCAAGATGGTCAGGCCAAGGCGGTGATCGTTGTGTCTGAGTCGGCTCAAGCCGGAGACCTCTCGACGAAAACGCTGTCGGGACCCCTGACGCAAATCTCTGGTGCCAAGCTGCAGGTCGTCAGTGAAAAGGAGCTGGCCTCTCCGCGAGTCGAAGGCGGAAAGATCATTCCCGCTGACGCCGGTAAGTTCGCAGAAAACTTCATCGTGCTCGGTGAAGGAGAGCTGACGAAGCGCCTCGGCATTTCACTCGATGGGATCGGAACGGGCGGCATCGTTCTCAAGAGTGGAGCCAACTATGTCGCGTTGGTGGGCACGAGCGACATCGTTGGGGCCAAGCAACGCGACGCCAATACGCATGCAGTTTTCACGTTCCTCGAATCGCTCGGCTGCCGGTTCGTGTGGCCCGGAGAAACGGGCAAGGTGATTCCCAAGCAGCCCACAATCACGATTTCAAATCTGGATGTACGATTTACTCCATCCATCGGGCAACGCAACATCCGCTTTGCGGCGCTCGAGATTCGTAATGCCGCGCAAGGGCTCGCATCGTTGGGCTTCACGATCGAGGACTACAAGAAGGCTCGTGATGCGGCATCGGTGACGCAGTCGGACGGAAGCTGGGCTCAGTGGCATGGGCTGGGCGGAAACATAGGCATCGTTGGCGGAGCGGCTGGCGGTGGTTTACGCGGCGGATGGGACGAGCACGGCGCGAAGCATCCGGAGTGGTTTGCATTACAGGCTGACGGCACGCGCGATCAAAGCAAGGCCAAGGAGCGCTGGCGGCTTTGTGTTTCCAATCCGGGGCTCATCGAGCACGTGGCGAACGACATCATCGCGCGGCTTGATGGCAAGGCGCAGGCGGCGATCTCCCTTTGCCCGAACGACGGCGGCTACTCCAGCTTCTGCATGTGCGATGCCTGCCGAAAGCTCGACGCGCCGGACGCTCCCAAAGTGAAGATGTTGATCTTCAAGAAAGTTGGCGAGAGCGATCGCGTTGAAGTCGAGCACCCCGCGCTCTCGGATCGCTTCGTGCATTATTGGAATGCCATCGCCGAGCGCGTGACGAAGGTGGTGCCGGATCAGCTCTTTCTCGTCGAGGCTTACAGCTATTACTCCGATCCACCGATGCGCGAAAAGTTACATCCCAATCTCGTGCTGCGCTACGTGCCAAACACCGCTGATGGCTGGAAAGGGTGGCAGGCCGCTGGCGCCAAACGCGTCTATTGGCGGCCCAACAATTTGCATAGTGGCTACCGCGACGCTGCGCTCAGTCCACGTGCCCGCGAGAATTCGGCCACTCTGCAATACCTCGCGAACAGCGGCATGCTCGCGACCGACATGGATAGCCTTTACCACAATTGGGCAACGCAGGGCTTGCACTACTACATGATGGCCAAGCTGAGCTGGAACCCGAAGCAGGACTACGACGCGCTGCTGAGTGACTACTGCCAGAGCGGATTCGGCGCGGGTGCGGAGCAGGTGAGGCAGTACTTCCTACTCGCCGAGAAAGGTGTTGTGCTCACGCCCGGAAAGCCGGCGTTTCCGCAGATCTCGCCCGAGACCATGACGGCGTTGCGAGCACATCTCCTCACCGCAGCGAAGCAAACTGAAAACGATGCGGCAGCGCATCGTCGCGTGGCGTTTCTACGTTCCGGTCTGGAGTTCACCGTAGTCAGCGCGGAAGCACATCGTCTTGCCGAGGCGATCGAAACCGGAAGCAAACCCGACGCTGCAGCAATCAGTGCCGTCATGGATCGCCGCTGGCAGTTGATGCGTGGCCTTGTGCAAAGCCATCCGCTTGCCGTGAATGTGGGTGTGGTCGCTGCAGCCGATGTTGTTTGGATCCGGCCGCTTAAATGGAAGGGGCCGTCCGACTCAGCGAAGGCGGGACGACTGCAATTGAAGCCGGACGACGACTGGCTCAATGACGACCAGAGTGCGACACGGAAGTAATTGTTACATCGCTCGAACGCCGGCAATTCATCTCAGCGATCGTAGCGTTCGCGAGTTACGCAGCGCTTCATAACAAGCCATGTAACCTCGCAAACTTAGCTTCAGACCAACGGCCCGTTGATCGAACAGAAAGACCTTCATGCCGATGAAAACGACTTTGTTACTTGTCGCCATGTTTTCGTTGGGCATTCCATGTGCCGACGCGGCTCCTGTCACCATCGCGAACAATGGCAAGGCAGGGCAGACGATTGTCATTTCGGAGAAAGCTTCAGCCGACGTTAAGCAACACGCGAGGACGCTCGCGGAACAGCTTCATCGCATGACCGATGCGGACTTTGAAATCAAGACGGGCGCTGGCAATGAGGGCATCGTCGTCGGACTTGCAGCGGACTTCCCTCAGTTGGCGAAGGAAGAAGCGTTACATAGCAAGGCGGCGACGGATCGCGAGAACTACGTGCTGCGGTCTCACTCGAACGGCTTGGTGCTGCTCGGCAGTACGGACCTCGCAGTGCGCCATGCCGTGTGGGACACGCTGCACCGCATCGGCTATCGCCAGTACTTTCCAGGCAAGCATTGGGAGATCGTGCCGCGCACTCGCACGCTGTCACTCGACGTCGATTCGCTGGAGAAGCCGTCGTATCACGCGCGGCGCATCTGGTATGGCTACGGGGCGTGGGATTATGCCAAGGAACCGTATCGCGACTGGTGCGAGAAGAACCGCTGCGTCGCGGGCATCGAACTGAACTCAGGGCATTCGTATGACGGCATTCTAAATCGCAACAAGAAGGCGTTTGCCGAACATCCCGAGTATCTGGGACTCGTGAACGGCGAGCGGCGTTCGACGAAGTTTTGCATTTCCAATCCGGGCCTGCGCAAGCTCATCACTGCCGATGCGATGGCGCAGTTCGACTCTGATCCATCGCGACATTCGATCTCGATCGACCCCAGTGATGGAGGGGGATGGTGCGAGTGCTCTGAGTGCGCGAAGCTCGGCAGTATTACCGATCGAGCGGTGACGCTCGCGAACACCGTGGCCGATGCTGTGACGGCCAAGTACCCGGACAAGGTCATCGGCATGTATGCCTACAGCCAGCATTCGCCGCCGCCGAACCTCACGGTCCATCCGAGCGTGGTGATCAGCGTTGCGACGAGCTTCATTCAAGGCGGCTTCACGGTGGATCAGCTCATGGAAGGCTGGTCGAAGAAGGCCGGGATGCTCGGCATTCGTGAGTACTACAGCGTGAATACGTGGGACCGCGACCTGCCCGGCAGTGCTCGCGGCGGCAACATCGAATACCTGCGCTCGACGATCCCGCACTTTCATCAGAAGCACGCGCGGTTCCTTTCTGCGGAATCGAGCGACAACTGGGGGCCGAATGGATTGGGCTACTTCCTCGCCGCGCGAATGCTGTGGGACGTGCGCGAGGCCCAAAAGACTGAGGCCCTGACGGCAGAGTTCTTCGCAAACTGCTTCGGCGACGCGCGCCAGCCGATGGAGACTTTTTACGAGCTGCTTGATGGCCAGAAGAAACGGCAGCTCTGTGATGATCTCATCGGCCGCATGTATGGGGCACTCAATGACGCGCGCGGCAAGACGAATGACGCAGCCGTTCATGCGCGGCTCGATGACCTCACGCTCTACACACGCTATGCGGAACTGTGGCTCGACTATTCGATCGCGAAAGATGCGGCACGGCAGAGCGCGTTTGAGTCGCTCATTCGGCATGCCTATCGAATGCGGACGACGATGATGATCCACACGTACGGACTCTATCGTGACCTCTATCACCGAGACCGCAGCGTCAGCATCCCGGACAATGCGGATTGGAAAACACCCGAGGGCAAGAACCCGTGGAAGAGCAGCTCGCCGTTTACGCGCGAGGAACTCAGCGCGATGTCGCGCGACGGTATCACGAACCGCAAGCTCCTCGACTTTGATCCCGTCTCGTTCAGCAGCGACCTGGTGCGACCGACCACGTTGAAACTGCCGACCGTAAAAACCGGCAGCATGGGCAGCTACAGCCGCCAACCGCGGATCTATCACACGTGGGTCGATAAGGCCCCGCAGACGTTTCCCTTCACGGTGAAAGGCGGCGTTATCTATTCGAATCGCGGCGCTACCAAGCTCGATCTTTACCCACAGCTTGAGCCGGAAGGTAAGTCCGTCGCGCACGTCGAAGTCGAGCCTGATGGCAACGAGCACAAGGTTGAAATCGCGACGACCTTCACTGGCCTGCACCGCATCGAGATCGTCGCTGGTGGCGGTGCCAGTGCGACATGGCTCGAGAACACTGCGATGACCATTGAGTCCAGCGCGGAGCATCCGGCGCGGCTCCACACACGTTGGACGCTCTACTTCTACGTGCCGCGCGGGACAATGACCGTGGGCGGATTCGGTGAAGGCGTAGGCACCATGCGCGACGGCAGCAGCAAGGTGGTGCATACCTTCGATGGCAAGCCCGGCTACTACAGCGTGCCTGTGCCATCGGGCGAAGATGGCAAGCTGTGGAGCTTCTACAGTTGCGCGGGCGACAAGACGCTGATGACCGTGCCGCCGTTCCTGGCTCGTAATACGGAAGAATTGCTACTCCCACGCGAGGTCGTGGAGAAAGACTCTAAGCCATGAAAAACTGGATCGTCCTCGGACTCATCCTCTGCTTGCTCACGCTCATTCCACACTCGGTTAATGCGGCCACGCTCGTGCGCGATGGCAAGCCTGTAGCTGTGATCGCGCTGCCCAAAGATGCGAGCGAATTTGAAAAGATCGCGGCGAAGCATCTGACTGATCACATCGAGAAGATGTCCGGCGCGCAGCTAGAAATGGCAACGGTCGACGCATCTGGTGCGGATGAATTTCTCGCAAAGATGCGCGTGGAGCAGAAGTGCGCGGTGCTTATCGGGCGCAACACTGCTGCGAGCACGGAGAAACTGCTTGGCGACAAACGCGACGTGCGCGGAGCGTTCGCGCTGAAGGTGACCGACGACAGCGTGATGGTCGCGGGCTTGGGTGAGGCTCCGCTGTATGCGGTCAGCGAACTGCTCGAGCAGCAAGGCGTCCGCTGGTTTATGCCGGGCGATCTCGGGACGGTGATTCCGAAGTTGAAGACCATCACCGTCAAATCGCAGGAGACGGTTCAAGCTCCGTCATTCGTATCGCGCTGGTTGCAAATGCCTGACAAGGACTGGCAAATCATCGTGCGTTGTGGCGGTGATGCGTTTCCCGGAGCGCACGGTCTGCCCGCTCCGAAAGTGAAGTTCGATAAGGCGACTGGAGTGATCGAGCCAGCCGAGTTCGCTGAGTATTTTGCTTTGCGTGATGGCAAACGCACGACGCGGCAGCACTGCCTGTCGAATCCAAAGCTGGTCGAGTTCGCCGTCAATGCTGTGCGCGAGATGCGGAAGAAGGGGCGCGGGCCGATTATCGGCATGGGACCGAACGACGGCGGTGGCTTTTGTCAGTGCGACAAGTGTCGTGCGCTTGATGGTGGAGACTTCGATCCGTTCTCGAACGAGCCTTCAGTCACGGATCGCTACGTGTGGTTCTTCAATCAAGTGCTGAAGGGCGTCGAGGCCGAGTACCCCGATACGAAGCTCGCCTTCTACATCTATCACTCCTACATGCGCCCGCCAGTACGCTGGAAGCCAGATACGCACATCACCGGCGCACTCGCACCCATCGCGCTTGATCGCGTGCATGGCTTCAGTAATCCCATCGCGCCGGAGAAGAGCTATGCCAAATGGCTCTGCCAAGAGTGGTGCAAGCTGCTGCCCGAGATCTACGACCGCAGCTATTGGAGCAACCTCGCTTGCCCCGGCTTTCCCTTCATCATCGTGAACCGGCTACGCGACGAAATCCCCGCGAGTCATGACCTTGGCTTGCGTGGTTGGCGCGTTGAGACCTTTCCCAACTACGGCCCGCAGTTCCCCTCGATGTATGTCGCTGCGAAGCTCATGTGGAACCACCAGACGGACGTGGACGCGCTGCTGCTCGACTGCTTCGAGAAGTTCTTCGGCCCAGCATCGAAGCCGATGGGCCGCTACATCACGTTGATGGATGCAGCACTGCGCGACGGCGACTTCTGCACGGGCTCGTCGTGGGACATGCCGAATTTCTATCCGCCGAAACTGCGAGACGAGGCGCGAGCGCTTCTCAGCGAGGCGCAAAAACTCACAAGCGGCAGCAAGGAATACGCCGCGCGCGTTGAGATGATCTCGGAGACTTTTGAGATGCTCGAAGCCTTCATCGCGATGATGGATGCACGCGTGCGAGTGGACTTCCCGACGGCGCAACGGGAACTGACGCGGCTCGATTCCGTCGCGGAAAAGCTGATGAACTACAAGCCGACGCCCATGCTCTCGGCGGGACGTCACAGCACCTACGTGAATTACATGAAGCGTTTCTTCCGCCCATGCACCGAAGACGGCTTCAAGCGTGTGAGCGGCGATAACCGTCTCGTCGCAGCGGCGAAGGACGAGTGGGATTTCATGATCGATCCGCAGCGCGTCGGCGAGAGCATCGGTCTGTCGCGCGGTGACATCACCGGTGGCAACTGGCAGCGCATGAGGACCAGCAGCGCCTCGTGGAGCACTCAAGGCTTGCGCTACTACAAGGGTCTCGCGTGGTATCGGCAGACCGTTGATGTGCCCGCCGCCGATGCTGGCAAACGACTCTTCCTGTGGTGCGGCGGCGTGGACGAGAAAGCGAAGGTTTGGATGAATGGCCAATCCATCGGCATCAGCCACGGCGCGGCCTTCTACCCATTTGAACTCGACGCCACTCCTGCCGTGAAGTCGGGGAAGAACGTGATCACCTTCTGTGTTGCCAACGACGTCGTGAACGAACTTGGCACCGGAGGCATCGTCGCTCCAGTCATGCTCTACGCTCCTGCTGCAGGAAAGGATGCAGTGCTCGACAACGGCCGCTTTTCGCTGAAGGAAACTTTTCCGTAATGCACCGCGCAGCCTCAGCCGAAGTCGAGCTGCTCAATAAAGTCCCCAACGTACGCACAACCGATATCGTGACTCATCGAGGGAATTGCTATTCCGTTGGTACCAGTATCGCCGGGTCTTTGTGTTGGTGATGTTCGCTCGCCGCGAATCTTAGGTGGCTACGTTCATAAGCAACGCGTAGGGGGGGGCGAGTTTCGATGGTGTAGCATTCGTTGCATCTCGATGAGTTTGACGCAACTTCTCGTTCGCAGGACGGCGTTCAAACTCAGCAGCGGTCGCCAAGCTAAAGAGGTAATGCCGCGCCGACTCTCACGTCCATTGCTTGACTCGCAGGCAAGTCGATGAACTCCAGGCGTTTGAGTTCTCGCTCGAATAAGCATTGACCAAGTTG
>OMIV01000329.1 GCA_900299185.1 Planctomycetaceae bacterium | reverse complement strand
GGCGTGGGCTCGCGCGATGGCAGCGTTCAAAGTCATTGAAGAGTCGCTCGTTGAAGCGTCCTCAAATAGCCCAGCGGTGCCTGCAGCCGTCGCGGTCTGCACCGACTCACCGATTAGCTCGGTCCCGGTCGAAGTAACAGTTGCGACAGAGCAACCAACGCTCGACGTCGAAGAAGCACTCGTCGCGGAAGTCACGAAGGTCGCTGACGAAGTCGCGAACAGCGTTTGCGTGCCAGAGCCTGAAGCCACGGCAACAGTTGAAGAAGAACTGGTGACAGAGAGCACCGAGGCTGTCGCCAATAATTGGGATGCCTCTGTCGTCACGGCTCCGCCGGTAACGCCAGTCATTGTGGAAGTCGCTGCGGTCGCGCCGGTGATTGAAGAAGCTGTCGTGGTCGTCGAGTCAACCGTTGCCGCCGTTGAACTTGAAGCCCCCAAACCCATCGAACGCCCTGCCGCTCAAGACTGGTTCTCGCCCTCGCGAGCTTTCCCGTCGGGCACAACGCGAGCCAGTTTGTGGGGCGAATTGGGTGGCAGTCACGACACACTCGCAGCGCCGGCAACCTTGCCCGAGCCAGCGAGTATCACACCACCACCAGTACCTCAAGCTGAGGCTGTAATAGCTCCGACATCGGCAGATTCATGGGACGACAGTTGGAATTCAGCGCCCTCAGAACCAACGGCCCCGCTCGCCACCAACACCGAGCTTGAACCGGTTCCGCAACCACGAACTGTCGTCGCCGAGCCAGCACCACTGAGCGACTGGAACTCCACAAACGAAAGTGTCGCCGCACCTGTATCGACCATTACAGCCCCGGCCATCGAGACCTCGTTCGCGGTTGAAGATCGTTCCACCACCGAGCCCACTTCACCGACGCCGAAAGCTCCCGAGCCACAACCAACCGTGTGGCGCGCCGCCAAGAATGATTGGTTTGGCGTCGAGGCTGAGCCGCGAACTCCTGACGTTCCAGTCGCAACGCCATCTTCACGGCTCGCCGATTCGATCTTCGACGCAGCCCCGACTCACTCCGGCCATGACGAGGCTTCGATCGCCGAGATGCACGACGAGTCTGCGTCATCGTCTCACCATGAAGCAGTCGAACAAGTCGCTACGGCTGAGACGCATGCCGACTCCACGGGACATGGTGACTACTTCGAAGAGCAACTCGCGGAAGGGATCTTTGAATCTGAGAACGTCGTCGAATCTTCGGCGACCGTTGTCGAAGCAGCAGCCACAGCTCCGGTGAATCCGACCTCAGATGCAAAGCGGCCTGCAGCTCCTGCGGAAGTCAAAGCCAAGCGAACGGTGCTGGTCGTTGACGACAGCCCAACGGTTCGCAAGTTGGTCGCCATGACGCTCGAAAAACGCGGCTTCACTGTCGTCGCAGCGTTCGATGGTGTGGCTGCCATCAAGGAGATCGCGACTCACAATCCCGACTTGATCTTGATGGACGTGACCATGCCGCGGCTCGACGGCTATCAGCTCTGCAAGCTGGTGAAGAAGCACGAAGCCACTCGGCATATCCCGGTCATCATGCTCTCTGGCAAGGACGGCATGTTCGATCGGTTGCGAGGTCGATTAGTCGGCTGCTCGGGCTACATCTCCAAGCCCTTCGTTCCTGAAGCCTTGGTCGAAACCGTTGAAGAGACGCTCGCTCAAGCAGCGGGCCGATAGTTCGTCGCGACGTCGCAGTTTGTGAATCAAGTCTCGTTGCGTGTCCGTCACGCGAATCATCCACGCCACCAATCGGTCGCTATCCATGAACCTCGAAGAATTCAGTCGGCAGCTCGCGGCCAACCGCGACATCTCGCCGGAGTCGCTAGATGAGCGGCTTCAGGACGAGTGCATTGCGCTGCTGGCGAATCTCGAACGGCTCTTGGAAGAACTGGGTGTAACGTCGGAGGCGGGTAAGCAAGTCGAAGTCATCGAGTACGCCAAAGAGATGCTCGTCGAGATCCTCGAATTCCTCTCGGAGCGATTCGGCAATGAAGCCGTGGCGTTAGAGATCACTCGCGTTTGCGAACTGCGAGACATGGCCAAAGACGTGCAAACGCTGGTCGGCAAAGGGTTCTTCAGTCGCATGTTTGGAGCAAAGAACGCCAGCCTCGAACTGAAGCAGCAAGCCTATCGCCAGCTCGGTGAAGAGTTCGCAGTTGTGTTCCGCGCACAGCTGGCCGTCATTGATGGCAACTTCCGCACGCAGCTCTTCACCAACGAGTGGCGAGCAAGCTGCCGAGTGTTCGTCGACGACTTCCGACGACAGTGGTAAGCCGAGTTATCAAGCAGCCAATTCGCCTTCTGAGAATTCAAGCTCGTAGTGCTCCGGCTGCGAGGGAGCACTCGACGCAGCGGCAGAACGCTCGCTCCTTCAAACAACTTCAGCGTGACCGCAGAGCATGCAAGAGCAGCCTTTTTCACAATCATGCAACTCAGACGTCGTCAGCGCTGACAACCAACTCGATCGTTACCTCGAACCGCATCCCAAACAGAGATCTCACGCCGAGACGCTGAGATCGCAGAGTTCAAGACGCCGGCGAGCATTCTTCTCAGCGTACTCCGAGTCTCTGCGTGAGACTCTTGTCTTCATCACTCCAGCCACAGCAACGTGAAGCAGTCTCCGCCCTGCCCGGCTTCATTCATCACTCCGAGTGAAAGCCATCAAGCCTCAGCCGAGAACTCGAAACATTGACTTGACCGAAGTCCGCTTCAGACTGAGCACGCTTCGTGACTTCGATTTCCCGCCGCGTACTTGCTTCGATTGAGACCTCGCCGATGACGCTGCCCTCGCCTGCTCGATTTGCCTGCTCTGGTTTTGAAGCCACTCGCTGGCTGCGTCGCGACGTTCTGCAAATCGGTGGACTCGGTCTGTTGGGGCTTTCGACACCGAAGTTGTTGGCAGCGGGTGAGGCTCAAGCCAAGTCGATCGCTCCGACCGCGAAGTCGGTGGTCTTCCTGTATCAATTTGGAGGACCATCGCACGGGGACACGCTGGATATGAAGCCGCTCGCCCCCGACGGCATTCGGAGTCAGTTCAAACCCATCGCGACGTCTTGCCCCGAAATCCAGATCTGCGACCAACTGCCCGAGGTCGCCAAGGTGATGGATAAAGTCACGCTCGTGCGGACCGTTCATCATCGGATGAAGAATCACAACTCGGCGTCGTACCAAGCACTGACGGGTCACGCTCCGGTCGTGGATGACATTCGCCTGAGAGACTCGATCGAACTCTTTCCGGCTTATGGCTCGGTTGTCGATCGACTGGCTCCGAATTCGAACGGACTGCCGACGTTCGTGGCTTACCCGTATGTGATTTCTGACGGAGCAATCACTCCCGGCCAACACGCCAGCTTCTTGGGCAAAAGCCACGATCCGTTACTGATCACCGAAGACCCAGCCACTCCCAACTTCAAGCTGCCGCAACTGAGCCTGCCGCGCGGACTCACGGTCGATCGCCTGCAAGACCGCCGCGCGATGCAGCAACTCATCAATCAACAAACGAAGTCGTTGGATGAGTCCGCCGAAGCTCGCGGCTTGAATTCGTACTACGAACGAGCGCTCTCGATGTTGAATTCGACGAAGGTCCGAGACGCCTTCGATTTGTCCCAAGAGCCCGAGTCCGTTCGTCGCAAATACGGACCAACGACCTACGGTCAGAGCTGTTTGCTAGCACGGCGGTTGATTGAAGCCGGAGTCAAGTTCGTCAACGCGTACTTCGCTTCGAACATCGGCGGTCGCAGTACGTCGGACGGAGGTTGGGACACGCATGGGTTCGACAACACGCGGATGTATCCGATTCTCAAAGCCTACCACTTACCAGTCACGAATCAGACTTTGCCTGTGTTCTTAACAGACCTCGAAGAACGAGGACTGCTCGATCAAACGCTCGTCGTTTGGATGGGCGAGTTTGGTCGGACTCCCAAGATCAACGCCAACATCAGCCGCGACCATTGGCCGGATTGTTACACCGTGCTGCTGGCGGGCGGCGGTATGAAACGAGGCTTCGTTTACGGTCGCTCGGACAAGAACGGTGCCTATCCCGATCGCGACCCGGTGCCAATTGGCGACATCGCCGCGACGATGTTTCAAGCTCTGGGCATCGACCCGGCAACTCACGTTTACGATGCCTTGAAACGTCCTCTCCCCATCGCCGCCGGACGCCCCGTGATGGAGTTGTTCGCGTAACCGTCGACTTGAAGTAAGTCGATCTCGCAGGTCTGTTGTTTGCGCTCACGTCGGATGTTTGATGGCCGAAACTCTGGGGCCAGCAAGCTGCTCCTTTTGAGGATGAGCGACCAACGGCTCGGCTTCAAAGCCATCTAGACCCATTCGCGGAACCAGACCTAGCATCCCTGCCGTCGATCCGCAGTTTTCATGATCGACGTTGATTTCAACCTTCCACTGCGAATGGAGTCTGCCGTGAGAAGTTTCAGAAGTTTGCGAGCGGGGCTCGTGGTCGGGCTGTTGTTATTCGCAGCGGTGTGCAGTGCTGCGAGCATCGATGCAACTCCCGGTCGTAAATACAAACTGACCAAAGAGCATGGCCCGTGGATGATCATGGTGGCCAGCATTCACGAGCCGCCAGCACAGCGCAAACAAGAAGGCATGTCGCCCGAAGAAGCGGCCGACAAGCTGGTTTACGAGCTGCGCAAGAAGGGCATTCCGGCCTACACGTACGTCGTTGACGAAGTCTCCAAAGATGGCGAAGTCACGAACCGACTGGGTCGCCAAGTGAAGAGTTCGTATCGCGCTCAACGCAGCGGCATCGGCGTGATCGCTGGCAACTACGGTTCGCCCGAGGAAAAGGTCGCCAAGCAAACGTTGGCCTTCATCAAGGATTTCGTGCCCGCCAGTTGGAAGCAAGATGCCACGTTGCGACCAACGCCAGGCCAGCCGAAACCGCTCAGTGGAGCGTTCTTCACGCTTAACCCGTTGCTAAGTCCCGAAGAGATCTCGAAGGCCAAGTCCGATCCGCTGTTGGTGAAGATCAACACCGGCGAGTACTCGATCATGGACAACAAGGGTAAGTACACGCTGATCGTCGCGACCTTTACCGGCAAATCTCAAACGGCCGTTGGCGACCAGAAATACAAGCGGCTGACTGAGAGCTTCAAAGTCTCCAACAGCCTGGGCGAGGCCGCCGAGAGTGCTTGGATGGCCGCCAAGATGCTGCGAGAAGGCATGGTCAAAGGTAAGAACGAAGGCAAGAAATTCGACGCCTACATCTACCACGACCGACACGCTTCGTATGTGACCGTCGGCTCATTCGACTCTGCCAAAGATCCTCGGATCGAGCAGTTCGCTCAGTTATTCGGAGCCAAGTACTCGACCACACCGGACGGCAAACAAGTCACGATCGGCGAAAGTCTTCCGCTGCCCAACAGGCCCTTACCACTGGTCTTCGACCCCAAACCAAAGCTCATCGAAGTGCCTCATTTGAAGTAACAATACTTCCACGCACGAGACATTGATCCTGAATTACGAAACGCCAGTCAGCGCGACGCCCGGAAATGCCCGGCCCGCACTTACTGGCGTTTTGATTTTGATCGAGCAGCGATCTTGGACCAGCACGGCGATCAAGTACGCCGTCACTCACGCTTTGGGAGCAGGCTTCGTTAGACCGACCAGCATCACCGCGATCAGCCCATAGAAGAAGAGTGCCCAACTCATCCCATTGGCGAATCCCGTGGGGATGAGTCGATCCGTGTCTTCCATCGGGAATGCGATGGCGGCCAGTGGCGAGTAAAGGCAACCGCCAATCAACCCGGCCATGACGCCGCAAATGGCGTGCATCCCTTTTGCGGCGCCTGGACCTCGCAGAACTCCGACGCAGAGGCCGAACACGGCCCCTTGCCCGACCCAAACCAAGACGTGTAACGAAAGTGTCTTGGCCATCTGCGATAACGTCGCTTCTGGCAGCGGCTGCAGCTTCCCTCGCAATTCGAGCCCCAGCAGAACCATCACCAAGCCGGTGCCACCAAGCACCACCAAGCCGACAAGAGCAGCAGTGAGAGTTCCACGAAGCGATGACTGCAATCTCGACCGCGCGACAACTCCACAGGCAACGCCGCCTACCAGAGCCGACAACAGACCGAACGATATCAGCGTATTGCCCCGGACCATCGCAACAGCTGCGGCATCTTTGATGGCTAGCTTCTCAATGGGAGCCGATGCCGGCAGGTCTGCTAATTCTTGGGGGATCAGCAATGGCGATCCCCCGTGGAACATCACCAGAAACGCCAAGGCCGCCGCGACGAGCGTGCAAATCACAAACACAAAGCTCAGCGGCTGAGGTGATGTCACGCTCGACGCCGACTCAAGCGTTTGAGTCGAAGCGAGTGCTGAGTCGCTCGACGCGGGCAGTTCAGACGCAGAAGTCATGCTGCGACTCGTTTCCAATTCCAGAGTTACTCAAGGTCAAAGTTGAACTCGTTGTTGCCGTCGACAACGGTCCTGGAGAGGCCCGACTGATCTTTGCTGCCATACTTCGCGGGCAGATCCGAATCCGCTGCCGCACCAGTGGCAGCAGAGTTCATGGCCTTGGTGTAAGCATCGCCGCCGGTATCAATCGAGATCGCGGACGATTGCTGAGCAGTCGCACTTAGCTTGGCAATCGTAACGACATTCTCGCCCAGAACGGCTCCATCGTTCGTATTGAACATGGACAGCTTGTAGCGACCATCAGCATCAGTTCGTCCGGTCGCAGCACGCGGAGACTTGGGGCCATGAAAGACCACTGACGCACCCTCTACCGGCTTGCCTTTGAACGTCACACGTCCCGATACCGGAGCCAGATTCGGCTGGTCTTTCGGTTTGCTAGAACACCCCAGCGGCAACATCAAAACACACGTTAGAGCCAAGCCCAAGACTCGGTTCATTCCACAGCGGCTCATGAAAGCACTCCTATTTTCAATGCCATCCCAGGCATGCTGAGCGAGAATCGTCTCGACGAGTCAGCCACGCTCGGCCACCGAGCGACCTTGCCGACTTCAAAAAACTGTCGAGCCAGAGGCCAGGCGCAAGCCATCGGATCTGCAACATTCAGAACCAGATCTCTCGCGCCTCGCAGCTCACTTTCGAAGGTCAGCCGGACTCCAATGAGTTCTCAGCTAGGCGACCTCGACTGGCTCTTGCAGGACTCCATTACAGGAACCGACTACTCGTACTTGACGGGATTGCCATCGTTGCGGCAGCCCAAGTTTTGGTAGGTCGTGTAGTCAATGTTTTCGCTGATGAAGGTGACAACGCCATCGCCCATCAAGAAGTGCGCACCACCGACGTGACGCGACTTGAATCCCCACGAGGTCATCCAAACGTTATTGGCATTGCAACTGTTAACCTGATAGCCGGGGTCTCCGGTGCACGTCGCGTAGTTGATGGGAGCCGTTGTTGCCGCCCAGATGGCGTTGCCGTGGAACCAGCCGCCAGCACCGTGGTCATGACAGTTGGGTCGCCCTTGACCCATCGCGATCGTGTTCGACGAACCGTCCGTAATGTCGGCCATGCGAGCGGACCACACATAACGGCTAAACAACCCGGAGATCTGCGAAGGATCGTTGGAGCTGCCATGTCCCGACGGACCGTTGACGTGCCCTGGATACAAGTTGCACCACGGGCCCTGAGCTGGAATCAACTGAGCGCCCATCGAAAAGTAGTAGTTCGTATGAGCGCGATCGGGATTCACGGTGATCGTGTCACTCGGACATAACAGGCTCGACACCGGATTGCGGCGATAGAGCTGGCTGTTCGAATTGAAGAACCAATCATCAACGTCCCCATCGAAGTCAATCTTCTCGTACAGACCTTGTTGATCGAGGAAGCCCAGCAGCTTCACAAAGTAGCTGCCCTTGCGATGCACCCCGTTGATCCACGGATAACAGCCGCTACCACCACCGTTACCAAGCGTCGTACACCAGGCAGTTCCAGGGATACCGCTGCCGATAGGAAGCTGCCGGTAAGTCTCTTCGTAAGCCAAAATCGCAACGCCGAGCTGCTTGAGATTATTCTTACACTGAGCACGCCGGGCAGACTCTCGGGCCTGCTGCACAGCAGGCAGAAGCAGGGCAACGAGCACTGCAATGATGGCAATCACGACCAGCAGTTCGATCAATGTAAATGCGCGTCGCAGCGGCTTCCGTCTCATAATCCACTCCACATGGCTTAAGAGGGTGAGTGTCGAATCTCAACAAATAGAGACTCGGATGGACGTAACTAGGCCGTGTGGACATTAGAGAGGAGTATGGGATAGAGGTCGGTTTTCCACTCCTGCCACGGAAGGCTCAACATGTTGTCTCGCCACGCGATTTCGGATGTCGACTGGTTTCTTATCGC
>OMIV01000328.1 GCA_900299185.1 Planctomycetaceae bacterium | reverse complement strand
TTAATGATACGGCGACCACCGAGATCTACACCTAAGCCTTCGTCGGCAGCGTCAGATGTGTATAAGAGACAGCCCCTCACCCCTCCGGGGAGAGGGGTCGGGGGTGAGGGGCAACAATTAGCGAGCCTCCCCTCAAATCGTCGATCGCAAAAACCTACTGCCAAAATCAAATAGCATTCAGAACCCGTCCTTAGCTGTCCCTCACCCCTAGCCCCTCTCCCCATGGGGCCGAGGGGAATAAGAACCACGCAACGAATTCATGGTGCCGCAGCCGACTTCGAAACCGACCTCGCCAAAACCACGTGCAGTCCAAGCATTCGCCGTCCAATCAACGTCACTCGCTGCGATGACCCAACCCGAATCCCCACTCACTCAACAAGGTAACTGGCATGCTCAAAGTCTTGGTTTGCTTGCTCGCTTTAACACCGGGAGATTGGCCTCAGTTTCGAGGAGCGAACTCGGACGGTCACGTTGTCGGTAAGGCCGGGCCGATGGAGTGGTCAGACTCGAAGAATGTTGTTTGGAAAGTGCCCGTCGCGGGTTTGGGTTGGTCTTCGCCGGTAGTCGTTGATGGCAAGATCTTTCTCACAACGGCTGTGCCTCGCGACGGCGGGTTGTCATTGAGAGCTATGGCCTTGGACGCTCACACCGGCAAACCCATTTGGGATCGAGAAGTTCGAGCGATCGAAAAGACGCCGGCCATCCACTCCAAGAACAGTCATGCGAGCCCCACTCCGATCGTTCGCGACGGTTCTGTCTTCGTGCATTTCGGAACGCTCGGCACTGCTCGACTCGCCGTGGCTGATGGTGCCACTCAATGGCTCTGCACCGAACTCGATTATCCGCCGCTGCATGGCAGTGGTGGCTCGCCCATGTTGCATGATGGCAAGCTCGCCATCGTCTGCGACGGCAGCAAGAACCCGTTCGTCGCCGCCGTGGATGCAGAGACCGGAAAGGTTGCCTGGAGAAGTCCGCGTTCGGTTGCTGCTCGCATTAGCCACTCGTTCGTGACGCCAGCCGTAACCGTGATCGACGGCACCGCTCAAGTCTTGGCACCGGGACCAGATCATTTCGCAGCCTATGAATTGTCGACCGGCAAAGAGCTATGGCGCGTTCTGGCACCAGGTTGGTCCGTAGTGCCTCAACCCACCTTGGGACATGGCTTGGTGATCTACAACCACGACTACGACAACCCGGAACTGATGGCCGTGAAGCTCGGCGGCCAAGGTGACGTGACGGCTTCGCATGTGGTGTGGCGCAGCAAGCGAGCAGCACCGAGCACCCCAACGCCACTGTTGGTTGGCGACGAACTTTACTTCGTGTCCGACAAAGGCATCGCATCGTGTGTGAACGCCAAGACGGGCGAGCAACATTGGATGGAGCGACTGGGCGGCAACTTCTCGGCCTCACCATTGTTGGTGAATGACCGCGTACTGTTCCTCAACGAAACCGGCACAGCCACTTGGGTGAAGACGGGGCAAAAGTATGAAGTGATCGGCAAGAACGAAGTCCCCGGCCGTACGTTCGCCACGCCTGCTTTCGTCGGCAACGCGATGTATCTGCGAACCGACGAGCATCTCTACAAGTTTGCGGAGTAGGTGCCGCCTGAGGGCACATTCCCACAAACCCTTATCGCGAGCGAGTGCGTCGCGTGCCTTCATCTGGGCTCTGGCTGAGAAGAGAAAAAAACGACGTCTCACGCAGAGGCGCGGAGATCGCAGAGGAGATTTAGAAGCGTGTCGTAGATCTCGTGGAACGTGATTCTGTAGTGTTCGAATCAAAGAGAGAACGGGCACGTTGAAAGCGTCCCCCACGCAGTTCGACACGCTCCGCGTCCCCTGCGTCTCTGCATGAGGTGCATTCGGCGTCGCCGCGCACAACATTGAAATCAGGAGTGATGGTCATGTCCAACGGAGTGGATCCTCAACGTCAGCCAGTTAAGCCGAAGACACCGCCAGTCAACTCCGAAGACCAGACGCTGGTTGATCCAAGCTCGTCAACTGGCCCAGACAAAACGGTCGGCGATCAAACGCTGGTCGATGGCACGATGTCGAATGCCGCTTCGGGGCAGTCCGCTCAGCCGAAAACCACTCCTGCGAATATTGTCCGCCACGATGAAGACGCGGACGCGACCTTTGTGGCATCTGACTCCCAGGCACCATCGCTTCTCACCAATCAAACTCTTCCCATCGACAAGCAACCTGCGTCGAAAGATCTCGATCAGACTCAACAGAGTGAACCATTCGACGCGTCGCTGGCTGATCGCACTCAAGTGAATGAAGTCGCGGACCAGGATGTCGACTCCGACGTGACCTTGGCTGGTCCTTATGCCATCCCGCACGACACCGACACCGAAGCCACTCTGGTGCAATCGCAGTACTCGGGCGATCCCAACGCTACGCACATTCAAAGTCAGTACTCGACGCCGGATGACCGTGATCGCACGGTGACAGAAGGCACCGCTGGTAACGTTGAGTCGTTTGATCCCGAAGCCACTCAGGTTTCTCAAGGGGGCAAAGCCGGACCGTCGCAGTTTTCGCAGTCGCGACCAACTCCCACACCGCGCCGCCCTGGAGCACACGAGACCGCCGATCGTTGGGAGACCACTCAGCGTTACACGCTAATCAGCAACTTCGCTCGCGGTGGCCTCGGTCAAATTTGGCTCGCCAACGACACTCGGTTACGTCGCGAAGTGGCCTACAAAGAGATGTTGCCGGGAGCGTTGAAGAATCGACCGGCACTCGAACGTTTCTTGGAAGAAGCTCAGATCACCGGGCAGCTCGAACATCCGTGCATCGTGCCGATCTACGACATCGGCTATCAGCCTAACGGTGCTCCGTTCTATTCCATGAAGCTGGTGCGCGGTGAGACCTTCGAAAAGCACATCATCGCGTTTCATGAGCTCCCCAAAGACAGCCCCGAACGCTCGGTCCGTTTCCGCAAGTTGCTGCGTCACTTCATCGATATCTGCAATGCGATCGGCTTCGCGCATGATCGAGGCGTCCTGCATCGCGACCTCAAGCCACTCAACGTGATGATCGGTGCGTTCGGCGAAACCTTGGTCCTCGACTGGGGACTTGCCAAAGTCATCGACGAACCATCGAACGGCGAGGACGATCAAGGGCCGGTGACAACGAGCACCACCAGCCTCGGCACCGATGAAGCCACGATGGTTCAATCCGCCGTGCCGTCGGTGCAGCCCAGTGTCGGTCAGTCACAAGCCGGAGCGTCTGTTGGCGGAGCGACGCGCGGCGGCTCGATGACGGGCACTCGTAAGATGGTCTTCACCGATGTCCGCTCGGTCGGCAGCCAAACCATGATGGGCTCGGTGATGGGCACGCCCGCTTACATGCCCCCCGAACAAGCCAAAGGCAAGCTCGATGAAATCGACGCACGCAGCGACATCTACTCGCTCGGCGGCATCCTTTATCGACTGCTGACGAACATGCAGCCGATCGAGAAAGGAAACTTCCGCGAGGTGCTCGACCGAGTCATCAACGGCAAGATCATTCATCCGCAGACTCACCAACCCGATGTACCGGGTGCATTGGCAGCCATCACCATGAAAGCACTCGCGCGGCTGCGCGAGGACCGATATCAAACCGCACTGTCACTGGCCGCTGATGTCGAGGCTTGGGTGGCCGATGAGCCGGTCACGTGCTTCGAAGATCCGTGGACAGTGAAAACTCGACGCTGGGCCAAGAAGCATCGCACAGCAGTGATCAGCACTTCGGTTGCGATCGGCGTGACGCTCGGCGGATTCTTCATTTACTCCGGCATGCACATGCTGGAGATGAAGCGACTTCGTGGCGTCGCCGAACTCGCCTTGAACGATGCGAATGCCGCGGCGGAAAAGCGTGACTTCAAGACGGCACGACAAACACTGACCGAAGCCATCGGTCGCATTTCTGATCAGCCGGAACTGGGCGATCTAAAACAATCGCTCGCCAGCCAGATGGCGTTGTTCGAAGAGCGTCGCATCGATCAGTTGCGACGAGACACCGCAGCCAAGCTCGAATCTGCCGAGACCGAAATTGAAGCCGGCCGTTACGACGAAGCCCGAGCGCTGCTCCTCAGTCTGTAAACTCAACTCACCGACCAAGCCACAT
>OMIV01000327.1 GCA_900299185.1 Planctomycetaceae bacterium | reverse complement strand
CTTCGGATGTCAGAACAAATGCAGGACGCTTGCCGCCAGTTGCTCCCCAAAGAGGCGTCGCGAACATCGCCTTCATCAAGTCTCGATCGAGCGTCGTTTCGGGACTGAAGAACTCAAGCAGCCGTTCGAGCGTTGTTCCGTCACCGGATTCAGGCGTCGCAGTCGCGTAGTAGTGATTCGCCAGCGGGGGAGAGTGAGGGAGCAACTCGACCGCGTCGTAAGATGTCGCCGCCGCTCGCCATGCCGAGTAGCCCTCTTCCTTTGTGTGGGCTCCGGCAGTCCTGAGGAACTTTGCAGGGCGTCCCGTCTTGAGTCCGATGAACGCCCAAAACTCTGAGCAAGCCGCAATGAACTTCACTCTCTCGCCGTCAACGTAGAAGAGTTTTCCGCCCGCATTGCGAGGCCAGTCGCCCGTTCGTTTGCGGATGTCGTCGATGATCTCCTGCATTGTGGCTGCCAAGAAGCCGCCTTCACCGAACTGCATGCCGTTCGACACGCAACCGCAGTCTTCATCGTCGGGCGCGGATGCCGCCTCTTCCCCCGCCAGCCGCTTCGGCGTTGCTTCACTCGCATCGACAACGCGACCGCGCTGCATGACTTCCTGCAACGCTTCAAACGTCTTGCCGTCGTCGAACCAGTCTCGAACGTCCTTGCCGTGATTCTCGGTCAATTCGTAGAGCGGTTCGACAAGCACGACTCGAGCCGCGTCGGCAGCGATGCTCTTGGCCGCTCGCTCGGCACCTGCTTGGCCGGCATTGTCAGCATCGCCGATGATGAAGACGGTCTTACCTGCAAACGCCGTCAGGTTGTCTTCACGGCCGCGCTTCGCAGCTCCGTTCGATGATGTCGCGATCGCATAGCCCGGCGGCGAATTCAGGAGCAATGCGAGCAAGTCAGTCGGGCCTTCAACCCAGACGATAACTTCGCAGCTCGCGAGAGCCGCCGAACCGCGAACGATCTTGCCTTCAGTATCACGGCCAACGATCAAGAATCCGTGTCCGCTCAACTGGTCGTAGCGAGTCTTCTCCGAGCGTTTCTTGTAGACGAAGTCATGACCGTCGGTGCGATAGAGCATGCGTCCGACAACATCGCCGTCGGCACCGCTTTCAGTCACGGGAAAGGCGATGCACGTCTCGCCCCAGATGCGTCCGGCTTCGCAGCCGATCGCCCGCAGCGTTTCGACGACAACGGCTCTTTCGTAGCAAGCCCATCGCTTCGTGCGAGCCCAAAACATCAACGGCAACCTGATGTTCTGCGCGGGACATGGCTTGAACGTCGTGAAGTCCGTCTTCTCTGACTTCTCGCCGTCGGTCTTCTTCGCCGACTTCTTTCGGCCAGCGGGAGAAGAGGGAAGCTCGACGCCTGCGACCTCCGCCCAATACTTCACCGCGTCGATGTAGCCGCCAAGCCCCATCACTTCGGCGGTCAAATCCCATATCGAGCAACTCTTGCCGCTGCCGAGATCGGTGTAGTGGCCCGGGTTGTCGCCAACGAGTTCGACGCATCACGCTGCCGATGGCTTCTTGTCATCGCGACCGAGAGCAAAGCTCTCCAGCCAACCGCGTTCATTGGGCACAGCGCCCTCAACGAACTTCACGCCAAGCCGTTCCGCCAGCGCGCGAATGCCCACGCGTTGCATGATCTCGCGTTTGATGGCGTCCCAATCGCCTTTCCCCTTCGCTCGTTTCTTCGAGCTCGCCGCTGTCGTTGCCGTACTCATCGCAACGCCTCGCAGTCGTCTACGAGAGCCAGTGAAGTCGTCGCCAAAACTTGGAGCAACAATTTCTTTTCCGCCTCATGATCCGTGCGTATCATCAGCCCCGCCTCCTGCTGTGAGGTGCCACATATGAGCCGTCGAGTCATGCCCAGACTCGACGGCTCACTTCATTGTGTGTCTACGAAAAGAGCCCACTCCGTGCAGTCCGATCGCTCGTCTGCCGATAGCGGGCCCGGTTGTTCCGATACCCGGTTTTGCTCGTGAGGAAGATCAGGCGAGTTGAGCCTGTCCGCTCAGCCGTCGCACGCAACAGCGAGGATCACCACACACATCCGCAATCTCGTTTGTTGCGGAGCAGTAACCATCGGCCCGCGCGCGAGCAGTGCGATGATCGAGGTCGACGGCCACAAAGAGTGTTGCACCCGCTGCTGAAACGACCACATATCCCGTCAGCTTGATCGCACCACCGACTTGCTTCGATCACGCCTTTATCTTTGGGCTTGTTGCCCGGTCAATTTTGGCTTCCAACATTGCCCCACTCACCTTGTCTTAGACCGAGGCCATTTGCTTGTTGGCATCCATGAAGGCTTCAACATCGCGAACCTCGTACTTCACCGAGCGACCACACTTCACGAAGGGCAGTTGAACGGTCTTGCGGCATCGCCAATCGGCCAGAGTGTCAATCGAAACATTGAGCCGATTCGCCACCTCTTGGGGACTGATCAAAGTTCGGCTCGGACTTTCCTGAACGGTCGCAGTGCTCATGTTTTTCGCCTCGCAGGTTGATGCTTTTTGCTTGTCATGTGCCCCGATTGGCCAACGACTGCGGGCGGGAAATTAAGAGCGGTTTCGCATTCGTCGATGGGCAAAAGAGCGTGGTTTGAGAGATGGCCACTTAAGGCGACTTCGCGGCCACTTCAGGGATATTTCGTGGATACTTGCGATCGCCTTGAGAAACAAAAAAGCCCGCATGTCGCAAGGACACGCGGGCTTCAATTACTCACTGAGAATTGGAGCAATATCAGGACTGGGCGATTCTCGGCTTCGCGTCCTGTAACTTCTTCCGCATTTCTAACTCATCCTTCAAGCGATTCACTCTGACGCGAACGTCCTTATTTCTGACTGAAACTACAATCCCCTTCTCACCGAGTTCCGTTTGAGCTTTCAGCCATCGCTGAAATGTCTTGTCGGAAATTGCTGCTTTACCATCACCCAAGAGGATCTTCAGGTCCGACTTTGCAATATCCGTTTCCGCCTCGATCGAAGTCACATCTCTTGCGAACGATTCGAGAACGCGAGCACGCTCGATTGCAACAAATCGTCCGAGCTTCGCCACCGAAATGCTTCCAGTCAGGTAGATTCGACTCGCAGACTGGAGCAATTTGGCTTTCTCAAACCAGTCAATCGAGTCGTGATCAATCTCAATGCTCTCGATATCGACTTCACCAAGAACGCGCTGCAGAAATCGCTTTGCCAAACGAATGGAACCGCCGTGTGCAGTTGCCGTGTACTCGCCGCCGGTGAGATCGAAGGGACCGGTTGCCGCCGCAACCAAAGCGTTCTTGAATTCCAAGATGTGCGGGGCGAATCGCCTCACTCCATCCAGCAACTCTTCAACGGCCGCAGCGATTTTCGGAAGGCATCGTGCCTTTGCATTCGGCATTGAGGTAACAGCAAGTCGAGAGCAACTCAACGCCGATTCAATGACCGACGGCCATCGTTCGACGGCTTCACTTGCCGCTCGAAACTCGTTCTGACTCATGTTTCATGCCCTTCGCAGTTGAGGGCAGAACCGAGCCGAGCTGCCTGCGAAGGCACAACTCGACTCAGCTCACTTAGGCCCGCTGCGTTTCGAACCGCATTGGGGAACCCGACCTTCAATCTATGACAACTCGTTCTTTCATGCGATCGCGAACACTGCGCTGCAGCTCTTCCAAGTCGAACTCGCGAGTGCCACCGGCGACAAGGTCTTCATAGCTCACGCCAGCATAAGACTCGCCGGGGTAGACGATCTCTTCGTAGTGCCCGCCGTCGCCTTCGCCATCCGGCTCGAAATAGCCGCTCACGATGGCTCCATCTGACTGAACAATAACAATCACAATTTACTCCCACGTCTTGCGAACAACCTCGATACTCTTGGCAAACAGCCTGAGAAAGTCGTCCTCAAAGCTTTGGATTCATCCATCGCCGTCTTGGCTTGCGGGGGAAGAGGGTGCCACGCGCACCGAGCGTATTGCGTCAGCACCAGAAGCGTCAGATGGCCCGTTTGCCGTCCCACTGGCTCGCAGCATCGCTTCAACCGCCGTGTCGACCGCCGTTCGGACGGGATCAAGATTCAGCCGCGCGTAGATGGCCGTCGTCGCCGTGTTGCGATGTCCAAGACTCTTGCCGATGACGTTGAGCGACACTCCGGCAGCCGCCTGCCAACTCCCGAGCGTTCGCCTGAGATCATGAATGCGAAGGTCCGCGAGCCCGGCCCGCTCCAGCACTCGCTTCCAAACGCTCTTGGGTTCGACCAAGTGCCCGGTCTTACCGATGCCCGGAAAGACCCACTCCGCCGAACTCGAAGCCTGCTTGCGAGCCTTCAGCAGCTCGAGCGCAGCCGTCGGGAGATGCACCGTCAGAGCGTCGCCGTTCTTGGTCTCAGGGATTCGCCATTCAGCCCGGTCGAAGCTCAGTTGCTCCCAACGCATGGCAAGCATGTTCGCACGCCGGGCTCCCAGTAGGAGCGACAGCTTCAGGTAGTCGCGAGCGACGTCATTCGGCTCCTCATCAAGTGCCGACCAAAACTTCGGCATCTCGTCCGGCTGAAGAAATCGGTCTCGGGACTTCTCCCGAAATTTCTGAATGCCTTTAGCGGGATTCGTTCCGTTCCAAACTCCCACCGACTCCGCGAACGAGAACATCTTCGAGACCAACGCCAGCATGCGATTGGCTCCAATGGGAGCGGTTTGGCCAATCTGCTGATGCCGCTTCTGAATCTCGGCTCGCGTGATGCTGGCGAGTTTCCGGTTCTTCCAGCCGGTCAAGTATCTCGCAAAGAGCCCTTCGTCGTCTTTCCAAGTTCGCTTGTGCGGCTTCGAGTGCTCATCAACGAACCGGCGATGGAGCTCGCCGAGTGTGAGTTCCTTCTTCGATGACGTCCGCTCGGCGAACGGGTTCTTGCCGATAGCAATTTCTCCCGCGAGCTTCAGCACTTGCTTCCGAGCGACATCAACCGTGACTTCCGGGAACCGTCCGATCGTCATGCGTTGTGGCCGGCCATCGACTTTCCGATAGGCCACAAAGAACTTCGAACCGCTCGGCATCACCCGCACGCACAAGCCAACCTGCTTCGAGTCGTTGATGACATAGAACCCGCTCGGTTCCGGCTTCAGAGCTTCAATCACAGCCTTCGTCAAATTCACGCGACGCGCAGCGTTCCGCTTCTTGGAAGTCTCAGTCAAGGGGCACATCCTTTCGTCCTTGCAGTAGCAACCAACTGAATTTACTACCCAGTTGCTACCGACTACCCCAAACTCTATCGACTCCCAGCAATCCCCGACAACGCATTGAATGCAATGAAAATCGTTGTTTTCCAGACTCTGCCAACCATCAACAATGCCTGCCAATCATCTCACCCAGAGACTTTTAATCCGTAGGTCGTGGGTTCAAGTCCCACCGCACTCAATTCTTATGATGTCTTAAAGGCTTGCCGATGGGTGCTGACGCATTCATTGCATTCTGTGGTTTGCGATACCTTCTGTCCGACGATGAAGTTGAGGCAGTCGAGGCCAATCAAGATGACCGTGTGAAAGTCGCCCGTAGTGCGAAGTTAGACGCATACTTTGGACGACTTACAGATGGCGAGCCCTATTTCTTCTCATCGGGACACGCCTAGGTGTTTTCAGCGTCGAGAATGATTCTTACCGATGCCTCGATGTGCCAAAGCTCGAGCGAATCATGGCTGACACTAGAAGTAAACTTGTTGAAGCTGGTCTGACTGGCGAAGTGGAACTTCACTTTCAATTGGAAGCTCAATACTGATCACACCGGGACGCGATAAACAACGCGTGTATTCGAGACGGTGATCTTCTCGTTTATCGATCCTTGTTTTACTCCAGCCGCCCAAGTGATCTGTAGTATCGAGTTGATTTAGAGCCAACGGCGGACGATTCCGATACGAGTCGTCCGCCGTTTTCGTTTTGGGGCGAAGACTTATCTGTGTGGGACAGTTCGATGTGAGGGAAAAAGAACGGCGCTGATTGCCAGTCGGGCCGCTGGCGTCGTTCGTTCTCACACGGATGTTTCACACACGGACTGAAAACATCCCGGACTCAGGGAATCGAGTTTGTGTAGCGTTGCGTCAGAAGGGATTCTCTGAGCATCACGCGCGGGGATGTGACTGAAGTTGCTACTCGACGTTGATTCGCACCAATGAGTAGACCAGGAACTCGGGTACTTTGAAGGTGATGGTGCCGTTGGTGGTTTCGAAAGGTAGAGCGACTCGTTGGGGGGCTTCGGGAGTTGCGACTTCGATGCGCGTGACTTTGCGATCGGCGGGGATTCGCAGTCGTGCGGTTGCTCCGAGTGCGGGGATGGGTTGCTCGTCAGCGATGCCTCGTCCGGCGGATCGCTCTTGGCGAGGTTCGATGCGGTTGTAGTTCACCAAGTGCAGCGTCAAGTCGTGTGGCTTGTTGTGAGGACGCGTTAGCGAAGCACGAACGCGCGATGAAACGGAGATCTCACTGAGGGGCTCGGTCTTCAAGGCGTCTCTCCAGTTAGCTTGGCGAGGATCAAGCTTGGAGCGTTTGTCTTGAGAGAGTTCTGCCACAAGGTCATCGGGGATCACATCGAAGAGCACGTGCTCGTTAAGCAGTTGCTGGCCGACTTCACGAAACTTGGCGACGGCCTCGACATCGCCTTGATGCACGGACGACCGAGGAAACAGCAGCACGACTTCACCTATTGGGCGATTGGCTTTGATGACGTCCTCGTTGTGGCGGATGAAGCTGTAGTACCGCACGATTTCTTGTCGCGCGAGCGGGTCTGCAAACCGCGTGTAGAAGCCCATTGGTGCTCCACCGTTGGCGGCTAGCTCAGAGATCGCGGCTCGAATACGAGTGCCTTCGTACTTGCCCAACGTGAAGGGCTTATCGTTGAACTCACCGCGGATGTATCGAGCCTGCAACGTGCCTTCGCCGAGCACGCCTTGATCCAAGTCTGTGAAGTACGCGGCATCGCCGGTGCTGTACCAGAGATAGTCTTCGCTTTGGCCCCACATCTCTTTGGGCAACAAGCAACGCTCATCAACGTTGATCTGCCCGAAGTTTCCGAGATGGTTCCATTGAGCTGTGATGAGGTCGGGCTTCAACGCGCGACCGTAATTAACGAGCACATCGTCGAAGGCTTCTTTGTTGGCGATCTGCGACCATCGCAACATCTCGCGCCGCAGCGGAGTGGACTCTTTGGGATTGTGCCAACACACGATTTCAGAGAAGCGGTGAGCGTCGAGGTTCTCGATTCCAAACTTCTCTTTGAGCGTGCCCGCATCGAAGCGTCCTTTGAGATATGACTTGAAACCTCGAACGCAGTGCTCGCAGTGGCAATCGTGTCGATAGAAGTAGTTCGCGACGAAGCCATCCAAGCCTTGGTCGATGCCATGCTTCGTCCATGCTTTGAGAACCTGTCGCCACATCGGATTGTTGAGGCACGCCCAGTACTCGCGCATGCCGCCGATGCTGTAGCTCTTGTTACTGATGAGTTCGCCTTTGGAGTCGACTTCGAGCAGCTTGAGCGGATCATCGACGGGCTTCTTCCCGAGCAACTTTTCGTCCCACTCGTCGCGATAGAACTTAAAGAACCCGCGCGGACCTTCGGGACTTTCAGGGTCGCCGACGAGGAACTTCACATTCATGTGGCCGACGACTTTTGAGCCTCGCGCATGAACTTCGCGGTTCATGCGAGCGAACCAGTCGCGACATTCTTGATGGCCTTGCACGGGGAAGTGGGCCGGATAGCCCTTGCCATGCGGCGTGTTGGCCAGGCTCCAAAAGTGGGCTCCATAGAAACCAAGCTGCACAACATCTGGCTTGGCTTCGGACACGAAGTCGAGGTAATCGGGATGTCCGTACTCAGCCCAGTGAGCGATGAGAGTTGTGAATTCCAATCGCTCATTTCGATCGGCTGCTGTCGCCGTGCGAGTTCGCAAACCGATCATCATGGCCATGACGAGCAGGCTGCAGATGACGCCGACATTCAGCAACGACCCAACGAGACCAACAACGCGAGTTCGAAGCATGGCAAGATTCCGTAGCTGATCGAGGAACGAGAAACAGACCAAGGTTGCGGCTTTGTAAACGAGTGACTCTGTAACTCGCTGCCGAGTTGTTTGCGAACAGAACCGAGTCGCGGAGCGACTCGGCTACGTAGTTCAGTCGCTCCGCGACTGAGAAGCATTGGCAACGATGCTCCTCAAATCTTGGTGTAGTTCTTGAGCCAGCCATCAGGTTCATCGAGGTTACGGCAGCTTGTCGTCGCGTTACCCTGTTCGCTGTCGCTCGACTTGTTGTCGCTCGGCGATCACACCTGACTTGGGAGCCTGAGCCATGACAGAACCTGCCGATCACGAAGCTGCGCCTGCGGCCGAGAAAGTGGCTGAGCCTGTCGCGACTCAGCCGCCACAGGCCGAGCCTGCACCGCTCGATGAAGTCCGAGTCTCTGCGACTGCGTTGATAGTGCTGGGTATTTGCGAGCTGGCTTCGATCCCGTTGTCGCTGCTGACGGCCGGTTGGTTTCAATGGCTGACGATCTTGTTGGGCGGCATCGTCACGGCGTTCTTGGCGGTGGCGACAATCTTCGCCGGGCTGTCGTTGCAGAAGCGTCAAAACTTCGGACTGGCCATTGTGAGCTTGGCTCTCACATGCGTGCCTTCGTTGTTGTGGATCGTCAAGTTGCCGTTCCTCGTCTTGAGCTTCAACGCGCTGAGGAAGCAGTCGGTACGAGCTTCGTTCCAAGAGATTCCGTGGGATCACAGCGACGCATGGCTGCAGCTACGGCAATGCGCGTTGGGAACTCAGCAAGCTTCCAAGTGGACCGGGACCTTGATTCGGTCGAGCAGTTCAAAGGTCTTCAAGCCTCTGATGTGGCTGTTGCTGAATCGCAAGTTGCGCTGGTCGACCCTCTTTACATTGTCGGCGTTGCTGTGGAGTTCTTATGTCATCGGCGTGACGACCTTCGCCATTCATGTCGACGAAGTCACTCAAGCAGCGGCTGGCTTGGCGGTCTCATCGCGGGCGACCGTGAAGTGCGTCGTCATCGTCTTGCTCCCGGCTGTGTTGGGGTTGTTGGTCATTGGTCGGCATTGCCAACGACGCTATCGCGAGTTAGGAGATCGCATGGAGCAAGTTCACCGAGCGGGCTTGGTCGACGCGTTGTTGATGTTGTTAATCGTGTCGCTGTTGGCTTCGGTCAGCGTGTCTGCATTGAGCCATCTCTCGGGCTTTGTCTTGCCCGAGCATGTCGCCCACAGCAGCGATGCCAAGGAGGCAACTTCGTGGTTGGCAACGTCATCCAGTCGCGGGCTCGATCTGATCTACTTTGGTTACGCGATTATCTCGGGACTGGGCGTCTTCTTGGTCTGGTCGGGTTGGCTGAGGATCGTGACTCAAGCCTTGGTAGTGGCGACGTTGGTTGCGTTGCCTCTGGCGAGCATGGCTTTGGCGGGCAGTGGAATCATCGCTCCCTTTTATTGGTCGATGCTGATTCCCATTTGGCTGGCCGTGCCGGTCGGAGTTTGGACGTTGGTGAGTTTGGTCATGGACCCGCGCGGCTCAAAGCGCTGAGAGTTCATTCTGGAGTGCTCTAGTTGTGACAGAGCCCTCGACATTGCGGCGCAGCGATCTCACCAAACTGTTGGTTGATCGTGACCCGAGAACTGCATCGAAGACGTCTTCGCGCGGTCGTTCAACGAAGGCGAGTGATGGCCCGCGCCTCACGATTGGCTCAATCGTCGGGTCGCTCGTTTGCCTAAGGGTTAAGGGCTCCGTCGCAACCGGAGCACTCCAGGATGAGCTACATCCCGCCACTGGCGTCGCTGCCGAAGGACATCGAGCCACTGATATCTGGAGTCGCGGACATCGAGACGTCCATCGACGGCATCGCTGAGGAGAAGTCGGGAACAGAGACGCTCATGTCTGGCATAGCGGCTGGGATCTCGACAGAACCGGATGCTGCACCGTAGTCAGGTGTCGGAATTTCGACACTTCCAGAGAAGGCCGCTTCACTGGCAGCAGTCGGCTCGGGTGAGTGGTGATCATGCTGAGCTTGATGCTGCTGGGCGGCGTGTTGCTGTGCCTCGTGCATCGCAGCCTCTGACAATAGAGCTGCCATCATGGTCATGCTCGCTCTCATCGCGGCACCAACGGCTTGAGCGTCAGAGGCCGAGTCATGAACCCATCCGGCGATGTACTGCGGATGATATACAGGCAGAAACTGCCGCCAGTGAAGGGACTTTTTGTGCTGCTCATAATCGGCATACGCATTCGTGAAGCCCAGATGAATGAGTCCATTGACGAGAGCCCCGACGATCAACATCGCTCCGGGAACGAGCAGCACGACTCCTCCGCTCTGGGCATTGGCGATCGCCGCAATCGACAACGCTAGCCCGGTGGCGCCCATCAGTCCAAACGCGAACTCGCTCGACGGCGTTGCTGATTGCCCGGATCTCAAGCGTCTTTGAACGTCAGGGCGGGCGTTCCATTCACGGTCGAGTCGAGCGACCTCGTTCTCGTACTGGAGTTTTGCCATCTGCTCTGTGAGTTGCTGAGTGCGTCGATCGATTTGCTCGACTCGCTCAGTCCATGCGGCGCTTTCGTTGTGCTTCGCTGCCGAGTGAGAGTGACAGTGCTGGCAGGTGATGACTTGAGCGTGCGCAGGCACGTTCAACGGTGCTCCGCAGGAGACACAGACCAGCGAGATCAACTGCGTGGCGGCACCTCTGGAGATTGGAGTGCTCCGTCGATCCGGAGCACTCCAGGTAACTCTTCTTACGTCAGAGCGGTGCTACTGCGCTTTCACGTCGTAGACCGAGAGCGATTCTTGATCGCGCAGATACATGCGACCGCCGGTCACGATGACGTGAGCCCAAGCTGGTCGACCATGCGATTGGATCTTGAACCGACCGTGCTCGCGATAGCCTTCGGGAGTGGCTTCGGCCAACGCGACTTCATGACCTTCTCCCAAGATGTAAAGCATGCCGTCGGCAGCACAGATCGAACCTTTGCCAGCGCTGCGTGCTTGCCAATGGATCTTGCCGGTCTTGAAGTCCATGCACATCAACGGCCCACCGCCTGCCGAGTACATGTTGTCGCCAATCTTCACGATGCCGCCGTGATGACAGGCCATCTTCTTTTCAAAGTAGACCTCTTCGGCTGCTTGAGTGCTGCCTGCCACTGTGATCTTTGCGAGACCACCGCCGACGCCATACGAGCTCGACGCAAACACCATGTTGCCGTCGATGATCGGAGAGCAGCAATTCGCCGTGCCGTTGGCTGGCGCGGTATAGCTCCACAACCCTTTGCCGTCGGCCAACGCGATGCCAAACACGCTCTTGTTGCCGAACTGCACGATCTGTCGCACGCCGTTGATCTCGGCAACTTCCGGTGACGAGTAATGTGCGCCCTCGGTCACGTCTTTGCTTTGCCAAACCAACTTGCCGTCTTGCTTGCTGAGCGCGGCCACCGTGCCTTTGCCACCTCCCGGTGTCACGATGATGATGTCATCGACGATGAGCGGTGATTCCGAATAACCCCAGCCGGGCACGCCTCCGCCAAACTCGTTGCGAAGATTGACATACCAAATCGTCTTACCGGTCGCGGCTTCCAAACAGACGAGGTCACCGTTGCCGCCTTCGGCATAGAGCCGGTCACCATCAATGGTCGGCGTGCCACGAGGTCCGTCGCCCATGCCATTGCGATAGCCACCGACCGCAGTGCGAAGTTCTTGACCGGTCAAGACACCATCACCGGCGATCTTGTTGACGATGTAGTAGCGACGCAGTTCGTCGATGGTCAGCACTCCGTCGCGTCCAGCTTCGTGCTTGGCGAGCGACGTCTGAATCTCTTCGGCAGTGAGCACATCGTCGCTCTTGTTGGTGCCTGGATCGCGAATATCAATGCGACCGAAGTTTCGATCAAGCGCGGTGCCGCGTGCTTCTTGTCGCGAGATCTTTCCGTCGGCGTCTTTATCGAGATCCTTCAGATATGCATCGGTCCGCTGCTTCGCGAGTGCAGCGGCATCGGCGGTTGGATCGGACTGGTCGATGCGTTCGAAGGTCTCGCGCAGCAGGTTACCGGCTTCGGCAAAGGTGAGCTTGCCGTCGCTGTCCTTATCAAGCTCCTTGAATAGCGCTGCTGAGCGTCGTTCGGCCACAGCTTCGACGGGCTCCGTTCCGGCCTTGTCATACTTATTCCAGTCCCAGCCGAAGCGAGCGAGTGCTTCCAATTCGCTGACGGTTCCGTCGTTGTTGCGGTCGAGCTGCTTCAAGTCGTTGGCGATGCGAGTCTCCAATAACGAGACCACTGGCGCAGGCTGAACGGCCCATAGAGTTTTTCCGTCTTTGGCGTCCAAGGCGATGATGTGCTCCACGCCTTCGAGGTCACCTTGAGTGAAGATGCGGCCGTCTTTCACTGCCAGCGATGAATAGCCCGCACCGACTGAGTCCACATGCCACAGCAAATTCGGTCCTTCTGCTGGCCACTCTTTCAGAAGTCCGGTGTCA
The DNA here is from genome assembly GCA_900299185.1 of Planctomycetaceae bacterium. Taxonomy (GTDB): domain Bacteria; phylum Planctomycetota; class Planctomycetia; order Planctomycetales; family Planctomycetaceae; genus AM-0621. Next base: position 2,096 of record OMIV01000327.1, on the reverse strand, counting down.
GTGCTGATGCTGTCTCGATTGGGGCCTCGCCATTGCGGCCAGTCGCCTGGCTTCGACGGTACTTGAGCGGAACACGTAGCAGTCCAAGCAGACAACGCGCATACGGCAGCCAACGACGCAACTGACAGCTTCATGGGCAGGACTCCTGAGTGGGATGAGGGCACCGAGTTCGCGGCGTCATGTTGCAACGTCCCTGAACGGGAGCGGGCCGACGAACACAACAGAGTCTGACAATCTGTTCGACGAACCCAAGAGTAGAGGTCGATGCGCCGCGTCATCGGAGAAAACCACCGGGGCACTGATTACAACTCCGGGCCGTTCTCCTGCGTGAGCGATTTAGATTCTTCTCTTTGTTCGGAGTCGCATGATGTCGCATCTCAGTCGTCGTCAGTTTTTGCAAACGTCGGCCGCTGCCGGAATCACGACCTTTGCCATCAGTGGCACGAAGTCTTCGGGCAACGTGCTGGGGGCCAATGATCGAGTTCAAGTGGGCATCGCGGGGCTCAATGGCCGAGGTAAGTCGCACATGGGCGAACTCAGCGGACGTAAGGACGACGTCGAGATCGCGTACCTCATAGATCCCGATCAACGGACTTGGCCGAGCGCTTTGAAGTCCGTCAGCGATAAGGGCCACAAACCTCAGACGGTCGCCGACATTCGCACGGCGCTGGAAGATAAGAATCTGGATGCTGTCACAGTTGCGACACCCAACCACTGGCATGCGCTGATTACGATCTGGGCCTGCCAAGCGGGCAAAGATGTCTATGTCGAAAAGCCCTGCAGCCACAACGTGCATGAGGGACGCATTGCCGTTGAGATGGCTCGCAAGCATCAACGCATCGTGCAGCACGGCACTCAAAGTCGCAGCAGCGGAAGTTGGGACAACATCACCGCTGTGTCTCGATCTGGGCACTACGGGCAACTGAAGGTCGCTCGCGGGTACTGCTACAAGAACCGCAGCTCGATCGGCATGAAGGAGATAACGACGCCGCCGAAAGAACTCGACTTCAACATCTGGTTGGGGCCCGCTGCCGAGCAGCCCTTTCATGCAAACCTGGTCCACTACAACTGGCACTGGTTCTGGGAAACGGGCAATGGTGACATCGGTAACCAGGGCGTCCATCAGATGGATATCGCTCGCTGGGGCATCAAGGACGCGACGTTGCCGACGTCGGTCGTGAGTGTCGGCGGTCGTTTTGGTTACACCGACCAAGGCCAGACGGCGAACACTCAAATCTCGATCATGGATTTCGGACCGACGCAGCTCATCTTTGAAGTGCGAGGACTGTCGACCAAAGACAAGCTCGTCACCAACCGCTTCGAATTCGAAGACGGGTACATCAAAGAAGATGGCAAGTTCTACAAGTGGGGCGCGGACGCAGGCGAAACGATTCCGAAGCTCGCCAACTCACGCGGTCCTGGCGGCGGGCACTTCGGCAACTTCATCGCTGCGGTGAAGAGCCGGAGGACGGAGAACCTCAACGCGGACATTCTGGAAGGCCACTACTCCAGCTCCCTGTGTCACTTGGCCAACATCTCGTATCGACTCGGTACCGAAGGTTCGTTTGCGACCAAGGCCGATGCTCTTCGCGGAGACAAGGCGGCCATCGCGACGTTCGAAAAGATGGAAGACCACTTGGCTCGCGAGAACAAAGTCGAACTCGCCGGAGTGAAGTGCCGCTTCGGTCGAGCACTCACTGTCGACGTGAAGGCCGAGTCCTTTACGAACGACGCCGAAGCCAACGCGCTGCTGACGAGAAACTACCGCGGTCCATTCGTGGTGCCTCAGAAGGTGAGTTAGCTTGGCTCACGCGATGCATGGAAGAGGATGTCTCATGCCGAGGCGCTGAGGACGCAGAGTGGCAGGAAAATTTGCCGCTCGAAGACTCTGCGATCTCTGTGCCTCGGCGTGAGACTTTGTTCGATCATCCTTCAGTTCTTTTCTCTCAACTTGATTTCACAACACGGCGTGCAACTTATGGCAACAGACTTTGCAATTGGCTTCATCGGTGCAGGCAAGATGGCGACCGCACTTGCGGCGGGACTGATCAATTCGAAGTTCACCACCGCGACGAAGATCGTCGCCAGCGATGTTT
>OMIV01000326.1 GCA_900299185.1 Planctomycetaceae bacterium | reverse complement strand
TTGTCGTACAGAAACGACTGCTGAATCAGAGCAGAACCTTGAGAGACATAGATCGCGCCGCCAAGGCGTGCGGAGTTGTCGGTCAGGATGCATCGCGAGACTGTCAAATTTCCGACACAGTTGATGGCCGCTCCGCCGTAAGCTTCAGGATCGTTTTCCGTGGCGAGCGCGGTCAGTTCGCCTCCAGCCAAAGTCAGCCCGGAGATCGTCGCGCGATCAGAACCGGTCTGAAACCGGAACAAGCGACCGCGATCGGCAGCTTGAATCGTCAGCTTGCTGGGGCTGCCGACAGCGTCGCTTCCGGGGCCACGAATTGAGACACCACCCACGACCTTCGGCAGTGTTCCCGCCAGTCTCAACGTCACTGGAGCCGTTTCAGTCAGGCGAGGTGCGAATGTAATCACTTGGTTGCCGGGCAAATCGTTCGCCAACGACAAGGCTTCTCTCAAAGACAAGCGATTGCGAGAGAGATCACCATCGTCCTGATCTCCCAAGTTATCGACGACAATGTTGCTGTTATCTCCGTCGAACCTGATCACACCGCTGACCGAGGTATCGGTGCCTAGTTCGTAGCCACCTCCATCCAGTAGTTGAAACGTCACGGTTTCATTGCGTTCGACGATTTGGTCGTCCAGCGGAGTGAGCTTCACGTTGGCCACTTGATTGCCGTTCGCGAACGTCACAGCCGTCGTGCCACGCAAGCCGGTCGAGCGATAATCGACCCCAGACGTGGCCGTGCCGCCCAGCGATACGTTGACGGTCAACTCCCCTTCGGCATCCGTTCGCGTCAATCGAAACCGCAACGGCGTCGCGCTGCCTTCCGTGGTCTCGCCATTGATCAGTGATACGGTGACGGTCGACAACAACTCGCGAGACTCCAACACCTCGGGTCTTCGCGAAAGATCTAAACGTCGACTTCGAATTCGACAGTTCCGCCGTAGGCACTTGGACTGTGCGCGTACTCGGGAACAAAACCGTCTCCAACCATCGAACAACATGGCATCCATCCTTGGATTCAATATCTCGACGTTGCGCAATCAGCCCGCGCAACTTCACCTCTCAGACGCGAGTGAACTCTGCCCGAGGCCCGCGATTAGGGTCGGCTGTTTAGAAGACAAATCAACAACGACTCAAGAGGGGTAACCCTCAGAAGCAGCTCTCCAGAACCGACGATCGAGAGATGCTCTGCGATTCAGAACGTGTTAATCCGGCAGGCAACCCGCGCATCGCAGAGCTGAGACGTCGGACGCGCCACGGGCAGCGGCTTCTTCCGAACTGAGCTTCTCGTCCCGAGAATCGTCTTCGTCATCTGCTTGACGGGGTTTTCGCTCCGACCAAGATTGCCGCCAGAACGCACCTAACTTCTTTCGTAGGATTCCATCGTGGCGAGCCCCAGGGGCGTCGAAATCTTGCTTGTGCAAAGTGATGACGCAGAAGGTCAGTCGCTGCGTGAAGATTTTGATGCCATCGGTTTGCTGAGTGTCATTCAGACCGTGCCCGACGGCGATTCGGCACTCGCGGCCTTGCGAGGCCAACCACCTTTCGTTGCAGCGGTGACTCCGTCGCTCATTCTCGTGGACCTCACAATCCAGGAACGTGACGAGAGCTTGGCCGCAAACTTAGAGCTGCTGTCCGAGATCAAGAGCGATCCGCAACTGCGTTCGATCCCCGTGGTCGTGCTGACGAACTCGCACGCCGCAGCCGACGCACTCAACGCCTACAGTCACGGAGCGTGCTCGTTCGTCTGCAAGCCCGAGTCACCGGTTGAGAGGCGCAGGCTCATTCATCGGTTTTCTCAGTATTGGGCGCAGGTCGCTCAGCTCCCGCACGCCATCGAGCATCGCGGCGATGAGCCGCTGCCACTCACACCGACGGCCTTAGACGATTTAGGACCTGATGCCATCAGCCCGGTCGATGTGCTTGTTGTGGATGACAGCGAAGACGACGTGGTGTTGCTGCAAGAGGCTTTCAGCGATTGCCCGTTGGTCAACTTCGTGCAAACAGTTCCCGATGGAGAAACCGCGATTCGCTATCAGAAGGGGCAACATCCCTATGCAGGTGCGCGGCGTCCGGGACTCGTACTGCTCGACATCAACATGCCTCGCAAGAACGGCTTCGAGACCCTGACCGAGATTCGCAACGACCCTGAACTTCGCCAAGTTCCGGTCGTGATACTTACGACCAGCAAACAAGAATCGGACATCCTGCGTGCCTACTCGACCGGAGCGTGCTCCTTCATTTCGAAGCCCTTCAACTTCGACACGATGAAGCAGATCGCGCAGCAGTTCGCCATCTATTGGACTTCGGTCGCCGACGTGCCGGTCGAGCCGAACTAGCCATCACCACAGCTTTCAAAACCAGCTCTCCGCCTACTCTGTTGAAGACCGCTATGGGTTGGGATGACGAGGCTCTTTCATCGAAATCAATACCAGTGGCGAAGGGTCGGTTCTTCCAGCGGATTACGACCAGTTGATGAAGGTTCTCTGCGTTCTCTGCTGCTCTGCGGTGAGGAATTCTTTCACCACAGAGAATCAGAGAACGCAGAGAAGAGATATGGAGGCCGTAATCGACACCCAACTCGACGACAGCCTTTTCACCCAAGATTCAACTCGAATGACGGAGAGCTTCAAAGCCAGCTCGTTGGAACGATCGCGAGTTGCCGTCTCGCGTAAGGCATACGAGAACGAAGCCTGGAAGAAGTCTTACGACCAGCCTTCGATGTTGTTGGCGAATCGAACCAGGCCGTGCTTCACGAGGTTCTCTTGGATGATCTGTCGCTTCTCTTCGCTCTCCAAACCGCACAACAGACCAAGCACGATTGAGCCGGTCACAATGGCAGAGACTTCCACGACGCGCATCGGCAACTTGAACTCTTTGAGGTCCGCCTGGATTTCGAGGAGGTCATAGAACTCGCCAAACTTTTGTTGGCGATAAGTGAATTCGATCCCGCGCAGATTTGGCACCCATTCATAGTCGAACGGTCCGTACTCTCGATTCCGATGTCGAACGAAGAAGGCACGGTCTTTGAATTTCACGGCATGCGGAACGGACACGATCAAGATCCTCGAGCCTGGTTCTTTGTTGAAGACGAGCGGTGTTTGCGAGCAGCCAAGACGCCGTTACGGTTCGACGCCCGATGCCAAGGTTATCAACAAAGCTGCGACTCTCGGAACGCCACACCTGAGACGCGCGAGCGAACTATCAAATTCTCCAGCCACAAGGATGCGACATGTTGCGACGAACGTTTCTGTCATTGGCTCTCTCTGCGTTGGCCCTGCCCGCCAATGCTGCTGACCCAACAGCCAATGAACGTGCCAAGAAAGTCTTGGATGCGCACGTCGCGAAGATGAAGCCTCTCGAAAAGGACGCAGGCATTGCATGGTGGAATGCCAACGTCACTGGCAAAGACGAAGACTTCCAAAAGAAAGAGGAAGCTCAAAACAAGATCGACTCGTTGCTGTCTAACCCCGTCACGTTTCGCGAGTTGAAGGCCCTCAAAGAAGGCGGAGCGATCACCGATCCGCTACTCGCGCGGCAAGTTGATGTGGTCTATCTTCAATACTTGGAGAAGCAGGTCGATCCATTTGTGTTGCGCGAGATGGTGGCCAAAGCAAACTCGATTGAGAAAGCCTTCAATGTCTATCGCGCGAAAGTTGATGGCAAAGAACTCTCCGAAAACGACGTTCATAAGATTCTGAAGAACTCGAAGGACTCAACGGAACGACGCAAAGCCTGGGAAGGCAGCAAGGGTGTGGGCGCGGTTGTCGAAAAG
>OMIV01000325.1 GCA_900299185.1 Planctomycetaceae bacterium | reverse complement strand
GCGTTTGACTCCGGTTCCCAATGCCGATGGGACGACGCTGGTGACAGTGACCGCTCGCGATCCGGGCGGAATGACCGTTTCGACGTCGTTCCATGTGACGTTCACCGCCGTCAATGACGCGCCCTCGGCTCGCAACGATCAGTACGTCGTCACGGGAGCGAGCGATTTCGTCGTCGCCGCAAATCAGGGCGTCTTGAGTAACGATATTGATGCCGATCACGATGCGCTGACCGCGACTCTGTTGATCGCTCCGTCGGTCGGCAGTGTGACATTCCATGCCGATGGCAGCTTTACTTTCACGCCGCCAGCTAGCTTCAGTTCGGTCAGCTTCACGTACTCGGTGACTGACGGAATTCTGACATCAACAGCCACGGTCACGCTGCAAGGCCTCGTCGCGCCAGCTCCCACGCCCGTAAGTACCGCGACGACAGTTAATACGACGACTCCGACCAACAGTACCAGCACGTCGACTGGCTCAGATAGCACCACCACGACCACGTCAACGACGAATCAGACGACGAACACGACAAACACGCCAGCGGCACCCAGTCCTACCGGTGGCTCGACATCAGACGATTCGAACAAGGTCACGCCGTTCGCTCCTCCATCGAATCCGAACGATGCTTCGAACTCGTCCGACGACACCAACAAGAACACCGCTAATACCGCGATTCCCTTTCTACAAAAGACGACCAACAACGGTGACAACACGTCTGATCGCACTAGCTCACTGGGCGGCCATTCGAGCAACGCCCGCGCGGGCGTCTTCCAAGGCGATGCACTGTCGACGCAGTTGATGGCCAGCTTGAGATTCGAAGGCGAAGACATGAGTTACCTCGCCGATGCCAGTTACCTGAGGGCTCTCGATCGCGTGGAACAACGCAGCGATGAATCGGACCTCAATTACAAGCTGACCGAATGGGCCACCAATGGAGCGGTCGTCACCACAACCGGTTTGTCGGTTGGCTACATCTTGTGGCTGATTCGCGGCGGGTACGTCTTGGCGAGCGTCGTTTCGACGATGCCTGTTTGGCAAAACGTTGACCCGTTGCCGGTCCTCGATGCGCTGAATGAAGACGACGAAGACGACGAGTCACTCCAAACCATGATCGAAAAGGCCGAACAGAAAGACTCGAACCCGATCGAACCAGAAGTCCGTAAGCCCGAGGACTTCGCCATCTGAAGGCGGGCCATTCTCAGTCGCGGAGCGACTGAGCTCCGTAGGCGAGTCGCTCCGCGACTCGTTGGTCTCAAAATCAAAGCCGCGACGCACCACGAGTCGCACGCACTCGCGAGCACTCAGAACCACGAATAACGAATCATGATTCAGCACTTCATCCCTCAACTCTCCACGCGACTTCGCATTGTTATTGGTCTGACCAGCGTGTTGCTCAGCACGATGCTGGCGGCCGTTGTCTTCAATCTCGCCCCTGACCCGCGTGAAGCCGAAGTCAAAGGCCGAGGTCGTCTCTGCGAGGCACTGGCCGTGAATAGTTCGGTTCTCGTCAGCCGCGATGACATTCGCCGCGTGCAAGCATTCTTGTCGGTGCTGAAGGCGCGTCATGAAGAAATCGTTTCGGCGGGAGTCCGTCGTAATGACGGTACGCTCGTCGTTGATGTCGGCGATCATGTTGCGAATTGGCAGCCGGATCACGGCAAGCTGTCGGACGACTCGCAGATCTTTGTCCCGCTGCGCAATGGCTTCGAAGATTGGGGCAGTCTCGAATTGAAATTTACACCGCTGCGTGGCAACTGGTGGTTTGAGATCACTCACAGTTCCTACGGCCGCCTCGTGGTCTTCATTGCGAGCATTTGCTCGCTGGCTTGGTACTGGTTCTTGGGACGGGTCCTTGAGCAACTTAGTCCATCGAAGGCCGTACCGGGACGAGTGCGATCCGCGCTCGATACGTTGGCTGAAGGCTTGCTCGTGCTGGACCGTAAAGGCCGCATCGTGCTGTGTAATCAATCGTTGACGCTCACGCTGGGCGAAGATCCCGAGAAGCTCATCGGTCGTCCGGCCTCGAAGCTGCCGTGGATCGAGACCAGCCAGCAGAAGCCAAACTCATCGAATGAGAACTCATTGGACTTCCCGTGGATCGATGTATTGTCCGGTCAGAAAGCTTCGGCTTCATCAACACTGCGATTGAAAGACGTCGCAGGTCGCGAGCGGATCTGCCAAGTAAATTGTGCTCCGGTCTTTGGTAACGGCAGCCAGATTCGCGGAGTGGTCTGCAGCTTCGAAGATGTGACGGTGCTGGAATCGCAGAAGGTCGAGCTGGCGGAAGCATCTCGAGCAAAGAGCGAGTTCCTCGCCAACATGAGCCATGAAATCCGTACGCCGATGAATGCCATCTTGGGCTTCACCGAAGTGTTGCGGCGAGGCATGTACGACAACGTCGAACAACGCACCGAATACCTCGACACGATTCACGCCAGCGGCAAGCACTTGCTGCATCTCATCAACGACATCTTGGACCTCTCGAAAGTCGAGTCTGGCCGCATGGAGTTGGAAGTTGTGCCGTGCTGTCCGCATGAGATCCTGTTGGATGTGGTCAACGTCCTGCGAGTGAAAGCCGAAGAGAAAGGTCTGGCACTGACGGCGGTCACTCCCGGTGGTTTGCCGGAAGTCATCACCAGCGATCCGGGCCGCTTGCGTCAGGTGCTGACGAACCTCATCGGAAACGCGATCAAGTTCACCGAACGCGGCAGCGTGAAGCTGGTGGCGAGATTCTTGTCGAAGCCCAAATCCATGATCGCGATAGACATCATCGACTCGGGCGTCGGCATTCCCGAGAAGTCATTAGGCAAGATCTTCGAGCCGTTCGTTCAAGCAGATGCGTCGGTCACGCGTAAGTTCGGCGGCACCGGACTGGGGCTGACGATCTCGAAGCGATTCGTTGAAGCACTGGGAGGATCGGTGACGGTGACTAGTACGGTCGGCTTGGGTACGACTTTTACTGTAACTGTGCCTACAGGCGTCCTGTTTGATGAGACACGCATCATCGACATCAGCGAAGTCAGCATGAAGAAGCGGCATGGTCGAGGTCAGGTTCAGAGTGCGCACTACTTCTTCCCATCGGCCAAGATCTTGTTGGTCGATGACGGCGAAGCGAATCGGCAGCTCATCCAACTCATCCTGCAACGCGAAGGCTTGTTGGTCGACACCGCTGTGAATGGTCAAGAGGCCGTCGATCGCGCGACTGCAACGGCTTACGACGTCATCTTCATGGATATGCAAATGCCGGTGATGGATGGCTATACCGCGACTCGCATGTTGCGTCAGTCCGGGCATCTGGAACCGATCATCGCGCTGACCGCCAATGCGATGAAGGGCGACGAAGAGAAGTGCCTGGCCGCAGGTTGTTCGGACTTCTTGTCGAAGCCCGTTGATCTCGATGAGTTACTCAACTTGCTGGCGTCGTTGCTTGAAGCCGAGATCATCGAATCGATTCCAGAGTCAGCTCCGATTAGTCGTCGGCTAGTGACGGCGGAAACGCCGCTTGGTCCCAGGGTTATTTCCAAAGTGGCCAAGGCCGCGCTTACGGTTGCACCAACTCAGGAAGCGATCGAGTCATCAAGTGCAGCCACGATTCCGTCTCCGGCTCACGAGTTCTCAAATCATGATGCCACAACGCGCGGACTCGACACGATCTTAATTCTCGTGGAAGCCGAACTGACGAATGAAGGTGTCAGTACTCCGACACCCGTTGAAGTGACGAGCAACTCGTTTGATGCATTCGTCGCCTCTGAGACTGCCACGGGACCACTTTATTCCACGTTACTAATGGACGACGACGAATTCCGTGAGATCGTCGCTGGCTTCATCGACAAGCTGCGCGTCGAAGTTGACTCACTCAACGATGCCTGCGAGCGATCCAATGTTGAGGAGATCATCCGTTTGTCACATTGGCTGAAGGGAGCTGCGGGAACGATGGGCTTCCGCGATTTCACCGATCCAGCGATGGCAATTTTGGATCGAGCTCGTGAAGGTCGCAGTGACGGTATCGGCCCCGCGCTGGATGCCATAAATCGACTGACAGCACGCGTTGCGATTCCTCAGACCGTTTGATTCGAGTGACGGTTGATTGAGTATGACGGACTACATGCCCGTCGTATGAGTTGGTTTGTGGCCATCGGAAGCTATTAAGCCGATCAGCCGAGGAGGGCCGCGAACTTATTGAGGCTCCAAGAACGAGAACCCAAACCCCATTTTGACGGCCGTGGGTTCGGGCAGTGTCTCGCCGGTCATTTGCATGATGGCCCAACGCATGCAACTGGCTTCTTGCGAGAGTTCTGGGCTGGGGCCCATTAGTTCGCGGAGCCGTGGCAACTGAGACATCGCCTTCATGCGACCCAAGGTCACGGCACTCATCTCACGGACGCGAACCATCTCTGTGGGGATCGACGCCGAGTCCGCCGCTCGCGCGATCAATTGCTTCGCCAAATCTTCATCAACGTTGTTTTCATAGAACTTGCCCAGCGACCAAATCGCGGCGCTGCGACTGTATTCGCCCAGCTTCAGTTCTTTGGGCACATGCTTGCGCAACAGCGGCTCGGCTTCGCGGTACTTCAAGACGCTGAAGGCTTCGAACAGATGTGCGACTTGCAAATCCAATTCAAAGCGCCAGTCGTTGCCTAGGCGAAACGTTGTTTGTCGATTGGCCTTGTCGAACATCGCAGGCAGAGTCTCGGGAACCGCCAGCTTGCGCAGTGCCCAGGCGGATGTGACCATTACTTCGGGGCGTTCAACTTCCAATAGCTCGACCAGCCGAGGAGCCGCTGGCTTGTGATCTAACTCGGCGAGCAACAACGCGGCTTGCTCCTGACTTCGCCAGCTCGTCCCAGCCAACTCACGCATCCCCGCCGCGCGAATGGAGTCGTTTAACTCGGGCATGGCCGCTAACCGCACGAACTCTTTACGGACTTTGTTACGCAGCGTTGGGTTCTGATCATCGAGCAGTTTGCCGACGGCCGTCATACGTTCGGGTGTCGGTTTGAGTGCATAGGTTTCGATGCCCGCGCGTCGCACGTTGGCATCGACATGAGCCAACGCAGACTCGGCCAACGGCAGCATCAACTCGGGATCGATCTCGATTAGCCGCGACATTGCCGCCGCCATCACACTGGACTCAGCATCCTTCGCGCCAGTCAACAACAAGGCTTGAGCTGCTGGGCTGGTGTGACGATTGAGTAACCTCACGGCACAGACGCGGCTCACGACCGCTGCCTTGCGTGTGTCTTTCAGTAACGTCGTCGCTTCCGCTTCGAGACCTTGATCGGTGAGTGACCCTGCTGCGGTCGCGGACTCCAATCGCAGGTCGGCAGGCTGCGATTGATCCATGACGAACTCACGCAACCTCGGTAGCGCGGCAGTCTCTTTAACGGTGGCCAAACAGCGAACAGCCAACAGCATGTCGCGATGCCGCGTTCGCGAATCTTTCATGCGAGCCATCCACACTTCTCGAGCAGGTCGATAGTCCCAAGTAGCAATCGTCAGTTCGACAAGTTGCCGCAAATCAATGCCCTGCTTTTGGGCGACGTCCCACAAGTTGGCGGCTTCATCTTGGGCGTTGATTGCTGCCAATGCTCGAGCTGCGGAATAGCGAACGGCGGGCAACGAGGACTCTGCCAACAGCACCTTCTGGAGTGGTTCTCGAAATTGGTCGAGTCCCTCGGTTTGCATCGAGGCAGCGCGAGCGATCGTTTCGGCAGCACGGCGATGCAGGTCTTGCTCTGGGCTGCTGAGTGCTTGTTTCCACAGTTGGAAATATCGCGGCGACACCACTCGTACGAACCCCGATCCGGTGATCTTCGGATCGGACTCCATCAAGAAGTCCGTTTGGAATTGAGCCCTGGCTGAGTTCGATAACGAGCCCACCAGAGCCACCAACAACAGCCAGAATCGAGTACTCATGAAGGCTCAATCGAGTGAATTGCGAGAGAGGAAGCAGGCCACAGCGAACCTGAGACTTCGGCTTGTATGCGTGCCAGCGCATCAAGATCAAATCACTCTCGTCACGGCGTGACCGGGGCGAGAGTTTTCAACAACACGTTGGCAATTGATGGCTGCAACCGAGACAGCAGATGCGGGCTCTTGTAAGAGTCAGCTTTGTGAAAAAGCAGGATCCTCGCCCCTCAGAGTCAGTCGCATGATTCGCACGCTTATCTCGATGGAAGACAACGTCTATCAGTTCTGGCAGGCTCAGTTACTGGCAGACACGTTTCATCAAGCACGCCAACCGGGTGTGTTGACTCGGTTGGTCTCGGTCTCAAATTCGCAGCCCGTTCGTCGGATCGATGGCGTCGAGACGATCATCACGCGGGCCTACTCACCGGACCCTCGTTCGGGCGACTCTTATCCGGCTTACAACAAGCCGGGCAGCATTTGTGAATGGCTCGATCAAGATCCTGGAGACGATGACGAGACGGTCATGATCATCGACCCGGACTTCGTGTTTGTCGGTCAGATGTTGCTGGAGCCGGAGCACGGTCGTCCGCTGTCTGAACCCATTTCCTACATGCAGTGGAATTTGCCTGACAGTCAAGTGGTGCTGAATCGGCATTGTCGAGTCGCTCATGACAAAGTGCCGGCGGTCGGTGTGCCGAACCTGATTCGGCGCGGGGATCTACGAACGATGGCGCCGCGTTGGTACGAACTCACACGCCAATTGCGAGACGACTCAGTGACTCGCGCAACGCTCGATTGGATCTGCGAGATGTGGGCCTACAGCATCGCGTCGGCGGAAGTAGGACTCGAACACGTCTGCCAACCGCTGGGACACTTTCAACATCACACGGAACTCAGACTGCCGTTGATTCATTACTGCTATCACTCACAGTCGCAGGACAAGTCATGGCGCTGGACCAAGCGCGAGTACGTCGCGTGGACCAAGCCCGCTCCGTGCCCGCTCGACACCACCATCGTCGAGCAACGCTTGGCTGCGCTGGTGGAAGCCGCCGCAGCCAAGCACGGGTTCAAAAGGGTGACCTAGTGGTCGACCAATTTGGGATTGTCGGGTTGGCGTGGATCGTGGGATGAGTCGCTCTTGCCTGATCGATACTCAATTGGGGTATGGGTGATCGGTAAGGAAGTGATGTTTGTGGTTCATGTGATGGTTACCAACCACGATGTTTCGCCACCCAATTCCGAAGAGCCGATATTTGCGAGCACGAACCTCGGATCGACCTTTCGCTCCTGTGGCTGCCGTATCACGGCGTAGAACTGCTCGACTGCCAACTTCTTGTCAGGCCCGCTATTCGGCTGAGTGCCGTTAACAACAAACCTCGCACCGCGAGCTTGGCGATACCACGGTTTTGGACGACGCGCCATCACGAACTCTCCAGCTACGAGTGAGAAACCACACGAGCAAGCTTAAGAGCATGTCAAACAACGCGGTGGCAGCCGCTGATGGTTCACCATCGAGTGCCAACCAGAATTCCGTGCCGAATTCTGTGCCAGCAGTTTTCAAGGATCCAATTGAGTCTTGAAAACCCTAAATTTTAAGTATCCCCGACAGGATTCGAACCTGTGACCTACGGTTTAGGAAACACTGGGGAGCGTGTTTGTTGGTAGTCGTTGGCGACTGGCAGAAGCTGGAAAACATGGAGTTTCTCGGCATTCGTTGCATTGTTTGAGATTGGCGGGAGTCGATAGATTTCGGGGCAGTCGGTAGCAACTGGGTAGCAAACCCGGTTTGTTGCTACCGCAAGGCGGAAAGGATGTGCCCCGTGACTGAGACTTCCAAGACGCGGAATGCTGCGCGTCGCGTGAATTTGACGAAAGCCGTGATTGAGGCTCTGAAGCCGGAGCCGAGCGGGTTCTACGTCGTCAACGACTCGAAGCAGGTTGGCCTTTGCGTGCGAGTGATGCCGAGCGGCTCGAAGTTCTTTGTGGCTTACCGGAAGGTCGATGGCCGGCCGCAACGCATGACGATCGGACGGTTCCCGGAAGTCACGGTTGAAGTTGCTCGGAAGCAAGTGCTGAAGCTCGCGGGTGACATCGCAAAGGGGCGGAACCCTTTCGCTGAAAGCAAGGCGACAAAGCACGAACTCACCTTTGGCGAACTGCATTCCCGCTTCATCGAAGAGCACTCGAAGCCGCACAAGAAAACTTGGCGAGATGATGTTGGGCTCTTTAATCGGTACTTGACCGGTTGGAAGAACCGGAAGCTCTCAACGATCACTCGATCGGAGATTCAAAAGCGGCATCGGCAAGTTGGGGAGACCGCTCCCATCGCGGCCAATCGGATGGTTGCACTCATCAGCCAGATGTTCGGCTTCGCGAAACGGATCGACCTTTGGAAAGAGTCGAACCCGTGCGAATCTGTGACGCGGAACAAAGAAAAGTCCCGAGATCGGTTTCTTCAGCCGGATGAGATGCCGAAGTTCTGGTCGGCACTTGATGAGGAGCCGAATGACGTCGCTCGCGACTACCTGAAGCTGTCGCTCCTACT
>OMIV01000324.1 GCA_900299185.1 Planctomycetaceae bacterium | reverse complement strand
CGCGTTATTGAGCCCGCAAAGAAGACTGTTTCCACTGACTGGTGGGCGACCAAGCCGCTTGTGAAACCTGTCGTTGCCGTGCCTGGTGGATCTCCCATTGATGCATTCGTGAAGGCGACGTTGGAGAAGTATGGACTCGAACCCGCGCCTGCAGCGGATCGGCGAACGCTGCTGCGCCGACTGACTTTTGACTTGTGGGGCTTGCCACCGTCTCGGGAAGAGTTGGCGGACTTTGTTCAAGACACCGATCCCCGAGCCGTCGAAAAGGTCGTTGATCGGCTGTTGGCTTCCCCTCGTTATGGCGAGCGTATGGCAAGGCATTGGCTCGACATCGTGCACTTCGGCGAGTCGCATGGCTTCGGCATGGACCTGCCGCGGAACAATGCTTGGCCCTATCGCGATTACCTGATTGAGTCCTTCAACAGCGATAAGCCGTATGCTCGCTTTGTGCAGGAGCAGATCGCGTCGGACGTGTTATTTCCTGATGATCCTGCATTGATTCCGGCGCTGGGGTTCATGGCCGGTGGGCCGTTCAATCAAAGCGCTCTCGTAGAGCAAGTCGATGGAACCGAGTGTAAGAAGATTGCCTTGAACCTCGACCGCGATGACATGGTGAGCAACGTCGCGACGACCTTCCTGAGCATCACTTTACATTGTGCTCGTTGTCACGATCACAAGTTCGATCCACTGACTCAGACGGACTACTACCGCATGCAAGCAGTCTTCGCGGGAGTGGTTCGAGGCGACCGCGATTACGACGCCGATCCTTCGCTGGCGAAATCGAGGCAGCAATGGATGACGGCTCGAAGTGTACTCGAAAGCACAGGCGATCTGAGCAAAGTCAGCGAGTCGGAACGAGCGACTCTCATCTCCAAGATGGCCAGTTGGCGTGAAGCCGCTGTGAAGCAGGAGCAGCTTTGGCAACCGTTAGCAATTGCGATTGCGGCAGAGTCTCCGGAGACGCTCGTCGTTTCATTGCCGGATGGCTCATATCGTTTTGATGGAAAGTTGGCTGAGAATGATTCTTACACCGCTTCCTTGGAACCGAAGTTGGAAACGGTGACGGGACTGCGATTGGAAGTCTTGGCTGATGATTCATTGCCGCATAAGGGGCCGGGGCGTCAGCCGTCGAATGGCAATCTCACTGTGACCGAGTTCAAGGTCTCGGCCATCCCGGTGGCAACGCCCGATAAGCCGCAGGCCGTGAAGATCGGTCGTGCCGTGGCGGACTTCAATCAAGCTGGTTGGGAAGTTGCGAAGGCACTCGACAACAACGCCGGATCTGGCTGGGGCATTCATCCTCAAGAAGGTCGATCGCACGCGGCGGTGTTCGAATTCGCCGAGCCGCTGGCCTTGAATGACATCGCCAATTTGGTGGTTCGGATCGAGCAGACTTCGGGGCGATCGCATCTCGTGGGTCGGCTGAGGCTCTCGGTCACGAACACTCCCAAACCGGCGGATGTGGTGCCGCTGTCGCCAGATCAACGGCGGCAGTTTGCGTCTCGGAGCGAGCAACTCAGTCCCGATGAAGCTGCGACGCTCTGGAAGAACGTCGGTCCGAGACTGGTGGAAGAAGTCTTGCTGTCGTTGCCGCCGAAGCGAACGGTGTGGGCGATTGGTTCTCAGATTGCGCCGTTGAGGAACTATCGACCTCCGATCGAGCCCTATGCGATTCACATCTTGGCGCGCGGAGACATTCGCCGCCCCGGAACGCTCGTGGTGCCCGGAGGATTGCAGCATGTGCCGTCGTTGACGGCTGACTTTGAACTGACAGCTCCGCAGCCAGAAGGAGATCGTCGAGCGGCCTTGGCTCGTTGGCTGACTGACGATCGCAATCCTCTCACTTGGCGAAGCATCGCGAACCGCGTTTGGCGTTGGCACTTTGGACATGGGTTGGTCGACACTCCCAATGACTTCGGTCGTATGGGCGGAAGCCCGTCGCATCCCGAGTTGTTGGATTGGTTAGCCGTCGAATTGAGAGACAACGGCGGGTCGTTGAAGCGTTTGCATCGCCAAATTGTGTTGAGCAACACCTACCGTCAGTCGGTGACTTCAACGACGGCTCAGTCGAAGGCTGCAGACATTGATGCTGACAATCGTTTGTTGTGGCGTCAGAACCGACAGCGATTGGATTCGGAACAACTGCGCGACGCGATCTTGGCGTGTAGTGGGCGGCTCGATCTGACCATGAGCGGGCCGTCCGTAAAGCAGTTCAACATGACTCAGCACGATCCGCTTCGCTCGCCACTAATCGATTACGACGGCTTCGATCCTGATTCACCATCAAGCCGACGCCGAGGCGTCTATCGGTTCTTGTTCCGCAACGTGAATGATCCGCTGCTCGAAACATTCGACGCTGTGGACCCGTCTCTCTCTGTTCCGCAACGAGCCGAAACAACGACGCCACTGCAGGCGTTGTCGTTGTTCAATAACCGATTTGTTCTGAGGCATTGCGAGCACTTGGCCGAACGACTCACCAAAGAAACGGCTGATTCGCGCGGGCAATTGGAACGAGCCTTCGAATTGCTGTTTGCTCGGCTGCCGTCCGAGATCGAATTGCAGTCATTGGTCGCGTACTCGAAAGAGCACGGCCTCGCCAACACTTGCCGAGTGTTGCTGAACTGCAATGAGTTCTTGTTTGTTGAATAGCGAGGGCTTGACTTGCTCGCCAAAGTGACGGCTATGGTGCTGCGGTCTTGCGGCGTGTTGACCGATCAATTGGAGGCTCGAACGTGTTAGCGACTCAATCTCTGGAACAGCCGGCAGTGGCTTACTGGGATCACGTTTTTGCGTTGGCGGACGACGTGTCTCCGACGGCTGCGCGAGCATTGCTGAAGCTCAAGTTTCCGCCATCGGACATCGAACGGATGCGAGAGCTTTCCGCAAAGGCTCGACGAGGCGAACTGTCTTCGTCTGAAGAGAGCGAGATTGATACGTTCGAACGACTGGGGTGCATGCTAGATATTCTACATTCGAAAGCGCGTTGTGCTCTTCGTAAGAGCGTTAAGAAAGCGTGACGAACATGGATCGAGCACTCGCGGAGTTTGTTCGAGAACGTGCTGGCGGTCGGTGCGAGTACTGCCAGCTATTCGAGGCAATGTCATCTACGCCATTTGAGATCGATCACATCATTGCCGAGCAACACGGTGGCCCCACCGTGGCTTCGAACTTGGCCTTGGCATGCTTTGCGTGCAATCACCACAAGGGGCCGAACCTCGCTGGCATCGATCCGCTAACCGGCAAGAAGACTTGGCTGTTTAACCCTCGACGCAATAAGTGGGATCGTCACTTCGGTTGGACCGGAGTTGTACTTCGAGGAAAGACGCCCGTTGGGCGAACGACGATTTCGGTCTTGGCAATCAATGCCCCGCATCGAGTCGCTCAGCGAGCAGTGTTGGCGATCGAGCTGGGCACGAACCCTGATGAGAATGATTGACCTTTCGAGTCTGCCCAACATGGATTCCGTCTCATGCTCTCTATCACTGACAGCACTTCGCGCCGCGAACTCTTTCGTAGAGTCGGTGGCGGGTTCGGTTCGCTCGCTCTGAGTTGGCTTTTGCAACAGCCAACAGAAGCCGGGCAGGGTGATGGTGCGGGGGCTTTGGCGTCCCATCATCCGCCGCGTGCGAAGGCGGCCATTCAACTCTTTATGCTCGGTGGCGCTAGTCAATGTGACACCTTCGATTACAAGCCCGAGCTTCAAAAACGGCACGGTCAGCAGGTCAACTTTAAGGTGACGGGCGGAACTCAGGCGTCGGCGGGACCGTTGCTCGGCAGCCCGTGGCAGTGGCGACAGCATGGCGACTCGGGCCGCTGGGTCACGAATGCTTTGCCGCATCTCGCCGGGTGTGTCGACGACATGGCGTTCCTCATGGGCATGCACGCCCCGATTAGCGAACACTCTGCCGGTCAGACCATGCAGACCAGCGGCTTTGTTGTGCCGGGCTTTCCCAGTGTGGGAGCTTGGGTCAGCTTCGCGTTGGGAAGCGAGTCTCAGAATTTGCCGACCTATGTCGCGCTGCCCGATCCCGTTGGTTTGCCGTGGACGGGCAAGGCAGCTTGGACCAACGGTTTTTTACCAGCCAAGCATCAAGGCACGATGCTTAACCCGTCGGTGACGAATCCTGTTCCCGATTTGTTTGCTCCCAAGACCGCCACGTTTGTGACTCCGGCTGCCGAGCGAGCCGGGTTGTCGTTGCTCAATCAACTCAATCGGAAGCATGAGCAATCGACGGCCTTCGACGGACGGCTCGAAGCGCGGATTCAGTCGTATGAGCTCGCAGCACGCATGCAGATGGCCGTGCCGGAAGTCTTGGATCTCAAAGACGAAACCGAAGCGACGCGGAAGCTGTATGGCTTCGACAACGCTGCGACCGAGCCGATCGCTCGCAACTGTTTGATTGCTCGACGCCTGGTGGAGCGAGGCGTGCGATTCGTGCAGTTGTGGGTTGGGTCGGGACTCAACGGTGCGTCGGGCAATTGGGACAACCACGGCGACATTCGAGCTGGATCGGATTTCGAACGGATGTGCGTTCGCAGTGACAAGCCGATCGCCGGTTTGTTGACGGACTTGAAGCAGCGAGGCTTGCTGGATGAGACCGTTGTTTTCTGGACGACGGAATTCGGACGGACTCCCTATAGCCAAGGCTCAAATGGTCGCGACCACAACGGCAACACGTTCGTGAGTTGGATGGCTGGAGGCGGCGTCAAAGGCGGAACGACCTACGGAGCCAGCGACGAGTTCTCATATGCCGCTGCCGAGAACAAGACGATGTGCTACGACCAACACGCAACGCTGCTGCATCTTTTCGGAGTCGACTTCAATCGTCTGAGCTTCCGCCACAACGGCGCCGATCGTCGTCTCACCGACGTCCATGGCCGCGTGATTCGAGAGATTCTCAATACATGAAGTGGGCTGCAGTTACTCTTTCGGCGGCACCGTTGCCGTCGTAGCACTTGAAGGGCGGCGTGCTGAGTCGAACTTGAGAACTCCGTACGGGATGACACAACCCGCACCCGCAAAGTAGAGCCCTTCCAGCAACCAATAAAGATAGGCTCTGGTGCCCGTAATCTTGTCGCCGCGTCCACCAGACCGAATCGTGACACCGCGTCGGAATTTGATTTTTACTGGTATCGGAAAAATCGTGACACCGAGTTGGGCTTTGATTTGCAGATACTTCGGCAAAGTGTCAGCAGCGACCAAGTCGCGCAGTCGATTGTCTGTCGCAAGGTGATTAATGAGTTCCTGCACTTCAGGAGATTGTTCCTGGTATTTGCTGCGCAGTGCATCGAAGTTTTGTGCGACTCGTCTTTCTTCTGGATCAATAGCCCCAAGTCGGTATTGAACGATGAAGAAGTCCGCAAAGTGGAATGCGACTAAATAGCCGACGGCAGAGATGAATGCTGCCGCAATTCGGCTCATCGCAAAACCGTGGGGGGTAACTGGTAAAGAGCGGACAGACTGGTTCAGCTGGGGTTGTGAGTTCTCAAGTCGCAACTTCAACGGAGTCCCAGAATGTCCGCTCAAGCGTTT
>OMIV01000323.1 GCA_900299185.1 Planctomycetaceae bacterium | reverse complement strand
TCGTGTCGCGGACCATTGGGGAACGGCAGCGTCGAGCAAGGTTCGTATCCCGACAAGTTCGGTGCGGACAAGTATCTGTGGCGGACCGAGCTACCCGGCAAGGGCTGCTCAACGCCAATCATTCTCAATGACAAGATCTACCTGACGTCGCCAGCCGACGGGAACGATGCGTTGCTGTCGTATGACTTCAACGGCAAAGAGCAATGGCGAGCGGTCTTCGGCAAAGAGAACGCGGGCAAGCATCGCAACGGCTCGGGCAGCAATGCCTCGCCCGTAACCGACGGCCAAAGCATCTTCGTCTTCTTCAAGAGTGGCACGTTCGCGGCCGTTGAGCTGAACGGCAAAGTGCGTTGGAAGACGGATCTCGTCGAGCGTTTCGGCAAAGACACTTTGTTCTGGGATCATGGCACTTCGCCGGTGCTGACCGAGAAGTACGTCATCATGGCTCGCATGCATCAGGGCGAGTCGTGGTTGGCCGCCTTCGACAAGGTCACAGGCGAGATGGTGTGGAAGGTCGCTCGCAACTACACGACCCCCGTGGAGTGCGATCACGGTTACACGACGCCGTTGGTCATTCAGCATCAAGGCAAAGAGTCGATCCTGGTGTGGGGCGCAGAGCATCTCACCATTCACAACGTGACCGACGGGCAAGTGACTTGGTCGTGCGGCAACTTCAATCCCGATGCCAACAAGCTGTGGCCGGCGATTGCCACTCCAGTCATCGTCGGTGACATGGCCGTGATTGCGTACGGCCGCAACGATCGAGGCATCCCGCGACTGCATGGCGTAAAACTTACAGGCAGCGGAGATGTCACCGCGACCAATCATGTGTGGAAACGAGACGACGTGGGCACGTTCGTCCCAACTCCCGTGGCCTACAAAGGCAAGGTCATCCTGGTGCGCGATAAAGGCGAAGTCGCCAGCATTGATCCCGCCACGGGCAAGACCGTCTTCGAGGGCGCGTTCCCCAAGAACCGAGCGAACTACTACGCCTCGCCGCTGATCGCCGGCAACAAGCTCTATGCCCCGCGCGAAGACGGGACGGTGTTTGTCGCGAGCATCGCCAACGACAAGTTCGAAGTGTTGTCCGAAAACAACATGGCCGAATCCGTCATTGGCTCGCCGGTCCCTGCCACGAACCGCATCTTGATCCGCGGCGAAAAGCATCTCTTCTGCATCGCCGCCGAATGAGGTCGTGAGATCGCTCGGGACTCAACATTCCGAGCGATTCTCTGTTGGTCTTTAACTCCGTTTCCTCTGTTTGCTTCTGTTCCAACCGTCTTCATCAAGACCTTGAACAGGAGAGAGCACAGGCAACGGAGCTGAAGACAAACAGAGGTTTGCTTGTGCCTTTCATTCGCACTCCGCTTGATTCGCGCGGACTCACAGCAGGAGGCCGCGCGAATGGAGTGGAGCGCGAATAATTGCAGCAGCCAGTCTTCGGGTTGGTTGTTGACCTGAGATCGATGACGTCCGAGATACATGGCGTTTCTCGTTACTCGAACGGGAACACGGTTGCGAAGGTTTCGTCGATGACTTCAGCGGTGATTATGTCGCCGATGTCCTTCGCTCCGTTGCCTCCACGAGCCAGTCCGCCTTGGCCGCCGAGTGCTTTGTCGACACCTCCGTCGCCGTAGAGCGTGTCGATTCCGAAGCCGCCGATCAGCAAGTCGTTGCCGAGTCCACCTCGCAGCAGATCGTTGCCCGCTCCGCCCAGCAACGTGTCGCGCCCGGCTTCACCAAACAGCGAATCGTTGCCGTTGCCTCCGACCAGTGCGTCGTTGCCAGCCCCGCCGCTCAGCGAGTCATTGCCGTCGCCGCCGGAGATCACATCGTTGCCAAGGCCGCCAATCAGCGTGTCGTTACTACTCCCGCCAGTGAGCGTGGTCAGTCCTGAGAAGCCGCTGGCATCAATCTTTGAGCTGACATTGGCAGTGGCCAGCACGGCTTGCTCAATCCCCAGCAGCGCATCGTTGCTGTTGCTGATGAGTGCCGTGTCAGAGAGCACGTAGTTGGTCGCTCCCGACGCCATCACTCGATCCACTCCATCGCCGCCATCGAGCACATCGTCTCCACTTGCTCCCAGCAACGTGTCGTTACCAGCAGCACCAAGGAGTGTCACGGATCCTACAAAGCCCGCTGCATCGAGTTTGTTAGCCCCCGCTCCGCCTGTCAGCAGAGCTTGCTCGAAGTTGGCCAGCGTGTTGGTGCCAGTACCGATGAGCGAAGTATTCGTTAGCACGAACGTCGCATTCGCAGACTCGACCAGCAGGTCCGTTCCGGCGCCTCCGTTAAGAACATCGTTCCCCAGCCCGCCACTGATCGTGTCGTTGAAGTCCGAACCGATGATCGTGTCTTTGCCCGCGCCACCGTTGAGCGAGCAGCCGATCAAGTTCGGATAAACGCTCGGCGAGAGTCCGGTGAGATTGATCGAGTCCGCACTGCTTCCGCCGTTGATCGAGATCGAAAGAATGGCAGCGGGATCAAGCCCATCGAAGGTCGTATCGACGACTCCGTTGATCTTCACTTGCAACCGATTTTTGACGACCGCCGCCTTGAGCACATCGGTGCCGTTCGCGCTGTATGCAATGTCTTTCAGGATTGTGAGCGTGCCCGTCCCAGTGGCATCAGTGTAGGCCGCATCGCTGCTCGTGAAGGTCGCCACAACGTCATAAACACCGGCCTCTGTCGGCACGTTCGGCAAGCCGTTGTATGTGTAGCTAAAAGTGCCAGCGATCGGCGTCACTCCGTCCGAGGCATAAGCCGTTGCGTTAGCCGCATGAGCCTGACCGTCATAGGCGATGTAAGAATTGTCGACACTGACAATTGGAGCTGCTGGCGGCATGGCCGCAGTCGTGACAACGAAGTTATCCGCGAAGAAGTCCGATGCGGCGTTGCGTGCGTAGGGGATCTTGATCTCGACGAAGTTGAACGGCGTCGTCGAGCTGAAAGTCAGGAAGCCCATGGGCATCGTGTCGCTGGCATAAGCGCCATGAGCAGTCGCCGAACCAATCGCGGGGTTGGCCGTCGAGTCTTGATATGCCATGAGCTGGATCGTCGAAGGAATCTCGACCTGGTGAAAGTCGGCAGTCGCGAACGTGAAGTTGATACTGGTCAGTGGCTGATCGAACTGAATGGTGAGCGCCGGGTTGTAAACGCTGTTCGGATAGAGGTAGTTGCCATTGAACTGCGACATACGGAAGAACGTCGTCGAGTCGCTTTGAATGGAGAACCCACCTGCTCCTGGTGTGGGCGAATTGAAGTGAGCTGTGACTCCATTCGCCGACAAAACGCTGGGCATGGTTTGACCGGACGAGACCAACGGCGTTCCTGAATCAAAGTCGAACGTCGCGGCGTTGGCATCGAGCGCGAAGTTTGCAACGAGCGGTCGATCGGTGTTACCGGCCGCAAACGAGTAGCTCGCCGACGTGCTGACCTCTGTGCCGTATTCGGTCCAATCCACGAAGTGAAAGCCGGCGTGCGGAGTCGCCGTCACAGTCACATTGGAGCCAGTGTTGCTGACTTGATCGCCGGCTGTTGAACCTCCGTAGTTGGGCCAACAGCTCGTCGTGATCGACGCTGCGGTCGTAAAGTTGGCGACCAAGTTACGATTGGTCGTCGTCACGAAGCTGTAGGTCGGAGATGTGCTGACTCGAACGCCGTTCTCCGTCCAATTGACGAAGCCATATCCCGAATTGGGAGTCGCCGTGAGCGAAGCTGTTGAGCCATTCGGATAGTTGCCTGCTCCGCTGATTGTTCCGGCATTGCTCGGTGAAGCTGTGGCCGTGACCGTGGAAGATGCCGCAGTGCAAGCGAGCAACTTGAAGCACTCATCACCGGCTCCATAGCTGAAGCGAGCGGCCCCCGTGCTGAAGGCGAAGTGCCGTCCGTCACCGCCACTGCCAGTCGCCAGACTCCAATCGGGGTAACCGTTCTGCCATGCCTCAATGCGAATCCAGTACTTCGTATTGGCTGCTGCTTGGAACGGCGTCGGTAGCACATATTGGTAATCAACCAACGACGTACCCGGCACGGCGGTGGATGTCGGGATGCCGCCGAAGTTGTAGTGAGCGAGATAGATCTCGGGCAGTTGCGGATTGTTGATATGCGGCTGACTTCCACCCGCAATGGATTCATAGAAGGTGATCGTGAAATTGGTCACTCCACCATAGATGCCACCGTAAGCGTAGCCGCCGCGCCAATCGACTTCGGTGATTGCTTGATTGGCGCTGAGTGTGAAATCGTCGTAGGCATACATGTCGGAATCCGTGCCATCAGGATGAACCCATGAGGACGGAATCGTCGCACCACCGCCGGCCACGGGCGGTTGCTCAAAGACGACTTGATTCGTCAACAGCCGCCTCACCTCCAACATCTCAAGCGTGGCACGAGAAGTCCCTCGCGCTCGTCGCAGCGGCCGTTGTTTCTGAAGACGACTCAGAGCCTGCCAGAAGTTGAGCATGACGAATCTCCTCGAAAGCGACGGAAGCAGGCGTCAAAACGTGTGGGAGACGTTGCTGTAGACTCGCACGACGTCTCGTACTTGTTTCATTCGGTTAGACGTTACGTCTCACGACACCGTCTTTCTGCCAGGGAAAGTTGGCATTCCCTACAGCCATTGCCGGGGAAGACCTCGCAACTCGCTGGGGCTTTGGCTCGAAGTGGCGTGTTGTGCGGGGGCAATTCCAAGTGATTGGGAATGCATTTGGACTACGAGCAGCGGCGAAGTAGTTTCGCAGTCGGCGGGGCCGTAATCTGCCGCTCTTCAGGCGGGTGTTTTCGCGTTTGCGACTCTCAGTCGCAGAGCGACTGAGCTACGTAGGCGAGTCACTCCGCGATTCGCTGAAACGAGGCTCAAACGTAACACGGCATCGAAGACGCGATGACGGTGGCACGAACATCACGGCCTCAATGCGATCACTCCCGAAGATAATGGCCGCTTCCGACGCCGGATTCCCCAAGAGAAAGAACATCATGAGTCAGCCTTACCTCGTTAAACCGGTTCATGGTCCGGTGCGAGGCACCGTTCGACCGCCGGGGTCGAAGAGTCTCACCAATCGAGCCCTCATCTGTGCGGCTCTGGCCGATGGCACTTCGGAACTAACCGGCGTGCTCGATAGCGAAGACACTCGGGTCATGGTCGCGAGCCTGCGTCGATTGGGTATCGAGGTCAATCACGACCTGGCGGCCTGTCGCATGATCCTAACCGGCTGCAAAGGTAAGCCAGCGGTTGTGAATGCCGATCTGTGGTTAGAGAACAGCGGCACGAGCATTCGGTTTCTCACCGCGATGTGCGCATCCTTTGAGGGCCGCTATCGGCTCGATGGCAACACTCGCATGCGCGAGCGGCCTATTCGAGACCTGGTCGCGTCACTCGGAATGCTAGGCGTCGACATCACCTGTGAGCTGGGCACCAATTGCCCGCCCGTGGTCATTCAAGCCAAAGGCATTGAAGGCGGCAGAACGACGATTGCGGGCAACCTCTCCAGCCAATTTCTGAGCGGGCTGATGCTGGCCGCGCCGCAGACTCGCAAGGGTCTGGAAATTGAAGTCATGGGCGAACTCGTTTCGCAGCCCTACGTCGACATGACGATGGGAGTGATGGCTCAGTTTGGTGTGACAGTCGGAATGCCACGACACAACGTCTATCGCATTCCACATCAGACCTATCGAGGCACCAAGTACGACATCGAACCCGATGCCTCGGCAGCGAGTTACTTCTTTGCTCTGGCCGCGATTACTGGCGGCGAGATCACGATCGAAGGACTGTCGAACTACGCGCTGCAAGGCGACGTAGGCTTTGTCGAAGCTCTCGAACAGATGGGCTGCGATGTCGTCAATCGCGAAACGAGCATCACGTTGATGGGAGCCCCACTGAAGGGTATCGACATCGACATGAATGCTATCAGCGATACCGCTCAGACAATGGCCGTGGTCGCGCTGTTTGCCGAAGGACCAACCACCATTCGCAACGTTGGTCACATGCGGCACAAAGAGACCGATCGCATTGCCGCGCTCTGCACCGAGATCCGACGCTTGGGTGGCCGAGCTGACGAGCATGAAGACGGACTCACCATCCATCCGGGACCGCTCACCCCAGCAACGATCTCGACCTACAACGACCACCGCATGGCCATGAGCTTCGCGTTGGCCGGACTCAAAGTGCCGGGCATTCAAATCGCCGATCCCAATTGCACCGCGAAGACGTACCCGAACTTCTTCCAAGATCTCGAACAACTCTGCGGAACATCGAGCTAACTTCGTCACTCGCCGCTCAACGGCATTCGTCAAGTAGTCCGATCCCGCCTAGGAGGGGCAGGTTTTCAGCCTGCCTATTTCAACGCAGTTTTGCAGCTTGAAAACCTGCACCACAGACTTTTGTCGGCAACGTCAGTCCTATTCAGTTCTTCCAAACCACTTCTTTCCTTCGAGTCCTTCTCTATGCCGCTTCGTGATACTCGCCGAGCCCGCCGTGACTTCTTTGAAAACCGTGACCAGTTCACGGGGCAACCAGCCGGCCCGCGACCACTTCCTCGTCCGCATACCGCCCGTGAATTTGCTCTGTGCATTCTCGACGAGCACAAGCAAACCGGCGCGTTCGTCTCCGACTTGATGGACGACCAAATTGATCGCTCAACAGCGGGGTTCCTCAAGCAGCCACCGTTAGGGCGACTGTTGGGCAAGACACCCAAGCAACCCAAAGACAACAAGCTCTTCGGTCCTTCGGCATTGAATCGACTCGACCGTAGCTTCGTGATGGAACTGGTCAGCGGCGTGGCGCGACGGCAAACCACACTCGATGCCATCTTGCGAAACTATGTCACGAAGCCGCGGCAAAGCATTGAACCGCGACTGTGGCTCGTCATGCAGATCGGCGTTTATCAGCTCGTGATGATGTCCGGCATCCCCATGCACGCGGCCGTGTTCGAGACCGTGGAACTCGGACGCTTCGCTCAGCAAGGTGAGTGGTGCGGCATCCTCAACGGTGTGTTGCGAACGATCGCGCGCGACATTGAGGACTATCAGGTCGTCGATGACGTACTCAGCACCGATGCCGTCCCGATTCAGCCACATCGTCGACATGGTGACGTGGGCGGACGAATGGTCGTCTACCGGCATTTGGGGCGTGCGTTGTTTCAGGACCCGATGACCGAACGTCGGCTCTACATCGCAGAAGCGTTCTCGTTGCCAATGTGGCTGCTGGATCGCTGGGCCGCTCGGTACGACGACGATCAGCTCTTGGCCTTGGCCGAGTGGTTCAGCGTCCGACACCCACACACGTTGCGTGTGAACCCGTTGAAGACAACGCGCGAGGACATGCTGCAACGCTTCTCAGAGAAGTTCGCGTCGGTCACTCCGCCCTGCTTCGGACCCGGCGAACGCAGCGAAGCAATCTGTTACGACGGTCCGCTGCGCATCGTCGACTTGCCTGGCTTTACGGAAGGTGAATGCAGCGTCCAAGACGAGACCGCCATGACCGCCAGCGAGCTGCTGGCACCTCAGCCCGGCGAGATGGTGCTGGATCTGTGTGCGGCTCCCGGAACGAAGACAGCTCACATGGCCGAGCTGATGAAGAACGAAGGCAAGATCATCGCTGCCGACGTTGACTCCAACCGCTTAGAGCGAGTGGAAGAAAACGCACAGCGGTTGGGACTGACCATCATCGAGCCAGTTCGCATCCCGATGGACGCGACAGACTTGCCGATGGGGCCGTTCGACGCGGTGCTGATTGACGCTCCTTGCTCGAACACCGGAGTGTTGGGGAAGCGACCAGAAGTCCGCAGCCGCTTAAAGCCCAATGACCTGCCCGAGTTGGCGGCGATCCAATTGCGACTCGCCAAGATCGGAGCAAACGTGCTGAAAGTAGGAGGCCGCATGGTCTATTCCACATGCAGCATCGAGCCCGAAGAGAACTCGCAAATCGTGCAGCAATTGCTGGCCGAAGTTCCCGAGCTGGAGCTGGTCTCGTCGCAAGAATTCACTCCGGGCCAACCCTCGGACGGCGGCTATCAAGCGTTGCTTCGCCGCGTGCGTTAAACGCCATCGAGTCAGTCATGAACGACACGCCCTGCCAGAGCTGGGCGTGTCGTTTCGTTTGTACTCACAGCAAACTTAGGCCGCTGCCAGCAGGGGCTCGAGTTCCTGAGCATCAACCGTCGGTTCGACGGCGGGTAGTTTCTCTTCCATCGCAATCACTTCATCGACCAACGCCAGGTAGTCGGCAGCACCAGGACACTTCGGCGCATACGCAAAGATCGACTGACCGAAGCTGGGTGACTCGGCCAGCTTGATGTTGCGACGGATGCGTGTCTCGAAGAGCTTCGCTCCGAACCACGGTGCTTCTGGCTCGCTGCGTGTGAGGAAGTCAGCGAGGTCGTCGCAGACATCGTTCGCCAAACGCGTCCCGGTTTCATAGAGGCAGAAGAGGATGCCGGTGACTCGCAAGTCGCGATTCAAGCGGCGGCTGACTAACGCGGTCGTCGAGAACAACTTCGACAATCCTTGCAGCGCGAAGAAGTGTGGCTGCACCGGAATGAAGACCTCGCGAGCCGCTGTCAGCGCGTTGATGGTCAGCACGCCGAGCGACGGCGGGCAGTCCATCACGACGTAGTCGAAGGGCTCATCTTGAGTCAGTTGTTTCAGCGATTCGCGCAGCACGATCTCTCGCACGGGCGAATCAACCAGTTCCATCTCAGCGGCGGCCAAGTCGATGTTCGACGGGGCAACCCACAACTGCGGAGAAACCATTTGCCGTACTTCGGCGAGCGACTTGCGCTGCGCGAAGACGTCGTAAATGGTGGGCATGTCATCAACCGCTTCAATGCCGAGATGAATCGAGGCATGGCCTTGAGGATCAAGGTCGATCAGCAACACCTTCTTGCCTCGCGACGCCAAACCTGCGGCGATGTTGACGCTCGAAGTTGTTTTGCCGACCCCACCCTTTTGATTCATCACCGCAATCGTACGCATGGAATTCCTTTCCGCAGCTTTGTTCGTTGGCCCGCTCTGTCGCTCCGCCAATCCGTTGAGGGGCGGGACTATAGGCCGGTCGCTTTCAGGGTGAGAAGACGAGTCAGCCAAGGGCCGATATCTTGCGAGAATTCGCGTCAACGAGCAGTGGCGCGAGACGACCAACAGCATCTTTCTTTCCTGAGCGACGAGATTTCATGGCCAACGTGCTTCGACTGGCAATGTTTGGAACGGGCGTGTTCGCGCTGCCTACGTTTCGCGGATTGTTTGACACTCGACATCAAGTTGTCGGCCTAGTGACTCAGCCTGATCGCACGGGTCGAGGACATCATCAACACGTCAACCCGATGAAGGAACTGGCGAACGAACGAGGCGTCCCGGTCTTTCAACCTGACAGCGCCAACGTGCCGGAATCCCTGGATCGCTTGCGAGAGTTTCAAGCGGACCTCTTCGTTGTCGCAGCTTACGGTCAGATCTTGTCAGCAGACCTATTAGGCATCCCGAGATTGGGGGCCATCAACCTGCATGCGTCGTTGCTGCCGAAGTATCGAGGTGCCGCTCCGATTCAATACGCCGTCATCAATGGCGAGACCGAGACCGGCGTGACCATCTTTCAGATCGAACCGAAGCTCGACGCCGGTCCCATACTGGGTGTCGACAAACTGATGATCGGCCCCAAAGAGACTTACGGAGAACTCGAACCGCGTTTAGCCGCGCTGGCCGTGCCGTTGGCTCAACGAGTCATCGATCAGTTAGCCGATGGAACGACCGAGCCGCAGACTCAAGACGTGACCAAAGTCACTAAAGCCAAACGCTTCAAGAAGACCGACGGCGACGTGCCGTGGCACAAGACGTCTCACTTGGTTGGCTGCCACATTCGAGGCGTGCAACCGTGGCCGAAGCCTTCGGCAACTCTGCGAACACAACACGGCACGCACCGGCTGCTGATCCTGGATGTGGAACCCATCGACGTCTCAATCACTGGTGAACCCGGCGCCGTTGAGGTTCTGGATCACAAGCGACTGATCGTGAAGACCGGCGACGGAGCTGTGGAAGTTTTAGTACTCCAGCCCGAAGGCAAGCGTCCGATGGCGACCGCTGAATTCCTACGAGGCCACACCGTGCAACGCGGCGATCAATTCATTGCGAGCGACGTGACATAGCAGCGCGATGCTCGCGGTCTTACACGTATCTATTGGCCTTGCAGCACAAGGGCTTTGAATTCGTCGTTGTTGTGCAACGGTTTGAGGTCTGGATCTTCCTTGGCCCAGTTACGGTTCTGGTCATCGAGACCAACGTTGATCGCGGCCTTGATGTCTTCGACCGCGCGGCGTTCGTAGGTCTTCAGCTTCTCATCGCGATTCGGCAGATCGTTCTTGCCGCGAGCGAATTCCAACGCTCGGCCATACACACATGCCGCGTTGTAGAGAAACAAGTTGTCGCGCTTGAACCTCTCACGAGCGTCCTCAACCAGCTTCTCGGCTTCGTCAAGCTTACCTTGTCGGGCATAGACGATGCCTAAGTTTGTCGGACCTTGAGAGTTGGTGGGATCCAGCTCCAGCAGCTTCTTGAAATCTTCAGCAGCTTTATCGAGCACGTCTTGCTTGAGCAGCATGTTGCCCCGAGCCAAGCGTGCATCCGGGTTATCAGGATCGAGCTTCACCGCTTGCTCGTACTGCTTCATGGCTTCTGCGGGTTGCTTGTTCTCTTCAGCTTGGCGACCCATCAACACGAATTGCCGAGCCGGAGACCGCAACTGCAAGTTCGAGATCGCCTGCTTGATGGCATTCTGCCGATTGCGGTTCGTGCCTTGGTCAGCCTGCGCCGCATCATGAAGTGCGACTCGCGCTTCCGGAGTCCCCAAGACGCCAACTGCACTGCACAGAATCGAGAAGCGATTGTCGTCTGCACTTTGTTGTTTGAAGGCCGCAATCAAGATCGCCGCAGCCTGCGGAGAACCATCTTGCTGTAAGAAGTTCACCGCGTTGCTGATGAGGTTGTAGTCAAACGTGGCGAGCGACTTCTCGGCCACATCTCGGAAGGCCGGCGACTGCATGCGATGCAGCGTCTGCATGATGATCCGCTTCTCGTTGGCGTCAGCTTTCTCGAAGACTTGGACGAACCGCTCAATCACCGTCTGATCGCCGATCTGGCCCAGCGTTTCAAAGGTCATCGCACGCTGAGGACCGGGGCGATCTAACTGCTTCAACAAGAGCGGCACGGCACGTTGCTCTTTGGTGCGAATCAAGAGATCGCGCATCGCCATCGTGGGCGACTGCTTCTCCAAATGCTTCAGCGTCCAAGCAACAGCGATTTGCTCGCTAGCAGCATCTTCACGAACAGCGAGGAAGCTGAAGGCCGCGTCGCTTAGCACTTTGTCATTGTCATTCAGACATTCATCGAGCACTTCAACCAGCTTCGCATGGCCAATCGAATTGAGTGCCGTCAGTGCTTCCAATCTGACGCCGCTGTCTTTGTCTTTGACGAAGCCATGCAGCGCGTCCGACCAAATGGGTCGAGCGTGCTGACCCAGCGCTTGCACAATCACCTTACGAGAACCGCGCGGCTCGTTCTTCAATAGGTCAAGCAACGCATCATGAGCCTTCGTAAAGCGCGAGCCCGCCAAGCTCTCGATCGCGACATCAGACACCGGGCCGGCGTTCTTGCGAGCTTGCTCAATGAGCGTCGTAATGGCGGAGTCTTCACCGAAGTGCCGCAAGGCTCGAATGGCAGCCTTTTGAATTTCAATCGAGTTGTCCGCCGCAAGCTTCAACAGCAGCGGCAAGTCCTCAGCCGTCAGCCGACCGCCGCCATTAGCCAATGCGGCGGTGCGAGTTTGAGCCGGTCCGTTTTGAATCTCTTCGAGCAGCTCGTTGCGCGGCAAAACTTGATAGATCGAAGCCAACGCCTCGGTCACGGCATCATCGACCGATTGATGCACATGGCGATTCGTTTGCCGCACCGTCGGAAGAACTACTCCGTTAACAATTCGCGTGCTGGAGTTCACGACTGTGTTTTGCTGGGCATTGGCTCGCTGTGGCTTGGGCGTGACCACATGAAACTCAGAGATCGCAGCAGGAATCTGACCGAACAGATTGTTGTTGTAGTCCGAGACTCCAGATGTCATCGCAACGTTCTGTAGCCAGCTCCACGTATTGGGATCTGGCTGCGGTCCATCCTCTGCAAACCGCACGACGACTCGCGCGACCTTCTCGCTCACGAGATCTTCCAACTTCGAAATCAATGACCATGAGCCAAGACCCGTCAGTGGTCCTCCCACGGTGATGAGAGCCAAAGCCTGGCGAGGTCCAACACGCTCGATCTTGATCTGAGCTAGCCGCGCGGACTGTTCCAGCAAATCGACTCGACCAAGCTGCCCGTCGGTCCCGCGGACTGTCAGGATCAGCGGCTTGAGGGACGATTGCCCGCCCGCCAACCCCGAGAACACAACGGCCGTTTGCCCGGTCTCACCCGGTTCAATCTTCAGAGGGACCGTCTTCAAACTGCCGTAATTGATGGTCTGGGTACCGTCATAGAACGCTCGCTGAGCCAGAGCTTGCGGAATACCCACTTTCAGATCCGCGCCGTTAACCGACAGAGTGTAAAGATCCGCTGGGACCTCAATCGCCTTGCTCGTGAGATTGATCAGCATGACCTTGGCCGACAGCGTCTTCATAGGTTCCGCGCCACCCGTGAATTGAGCATCGAGTCGCACGTCGCTGACCATGACCGCAACTTTGGAGAACTGCGGATCGACAGCCAGTCCTTTGGTTTGCTTGAGTTGAATGAGCTCCCGCTCGACTCGTTCCAAGCGTTCCAGCACGGCTTCGACCGATGGCGATTCAGACTTCAGCGGTGGCTGAGGCTGGTCCTTCGAGAACGCCGGATGTGCCCAGCAACTTGTCGCCACCAGCGTCGTTCCAAGTAGTCGCAACAGCGGTCGTTTCATGGTTGGTGCTCTCGCTCTCTCTGGGAATGGCTGGCTGCTGCCGAACTACATCGTTTGTCGGAAAGGTTCTTAGCCACCTGCGGCTAATGAGTGGCCACCAAGGCTGTGAGTCTTAATGAGACATTGAGCTTCTGCCCAGAATGCTCGGTATCGATCAGAGATCTCTGAAAGAACTCCTTCGAGCCGATTAATGACCAGACGCGGTCACAGACATTCCCAGCATCCGTTCTGAAATTACCAGGTTTTCTTTTTCAACGTGTTCCCGGTGCCTCTGAGTTTCAACTCTTCGAGTAATCGCTGGCTGCACAATGCGATTTGAAACACAGAGGCACTGAGCAGATCGCCTGAAGGACGTCGTCATTTACCACTCTCAACAAGTCCATTTCCAATCAATGTTAGCGACGTTCGCAATTTCAAAACGCGCCCTCCAGCTCATTCAATTCTCGACGCATCGGACGGTACACACTCTTTGGCATATCGGACTCTGCAGAGACCTCGTATTGATGCCCTGACCGATAACCGCGACACCGAGAACTTAGGGCTCCGATCAATAGTGGCGCGACAAGTGCTTACTCAAAGCTCGTGCCTACTCGACGGGTTCTATTTTGGCCTCGAATTCGTTCAGCCCCTTGAACGAAGATGCCATTCATCTCGCGAGCATAAGAGTGTTACTCGTGTGTGCCGGTTACAGTCGCGAAGACGACTCGGAAGGCTGAGAGCCAATCAAGATCACGCTGTTCTAAGAGCAGGCAAGTCTTGCCAATTCAAGCAGCGTCGGTGGTGTGGAAGACGACAACGAAAGACTTGATGTCATGTCTCGACTCGAAAATCTGCGTGCGGCGATTATCAAAGCGACCGACTTGCTGCCGGCTCAAGGTCCGATCACGGCATTCGTTTTCGACAACACCTTACGTGGCCTCGAAGACTTGCCGTTCCATCAAGCATTGAAGCGCGGCTCCGAACTCTTTGGCTGCCAGCCATACCTGTCGATCGAGCGGTTCATCGAGAAACTCAGAAACGGTCGCATCACCGAAGCGGACCTCAGTGCGGTGCTGGCTGATGACTTGGGTGAGTCCGCAGACGAACCAATTCTCGGTTTGTGTACGCGCCGTGAATTGCGATTCGCGATGCTCAAGCACCCGCTGAAAGAAGCACCCGCCGCCGAACTTAGATGGTTCATCGCCGAAGCCGATGCAATGCGAAAGTTTCTGCCCGACGTGCCGCCGCAAGCTCAAGAAGCAGCCTTGCAGGACACTCGTGATTGGGTCGCCGATAACGGACCCGAGAAAGTCCTGAATGGCAAGTCGCTCGAATCGTTGGGTGCCTACAAGAAGCGAACCGGGACCGCTGCGTTAACGGAACTTCGACTGAAATGTCTCTGGGAGTTGTGCCGTCGCATGGTCGAAGCGACGAGCCAGCAGACTCAACGGCCTAAGTTCGTTCGACATCGCGATGCCGTGAAAGCAGTGACCCTGGAAGACAGCGATCTGCTGGTCAACGAAATCCTGATTCGCTTCAGCGCGGCGTTCGTCGATCAAGGTCTGGCTGAATGGGTTCTGCCGCATCGTGAGGACGGCTTCTTAAGCGCCTTCATCAAGATCTATGGTCGACCCGGCGGGCCACCATCGCCTTGGACTCACGGCTTGGTCGAAGAGCTCGATCGCATCGCGTTCCATCAACTCGGAGCGCTCGACTCAATCGCCCTCTCACTGGATGCCCTCGGTGTCAGCGAAGAGGAAACTTCCGAGTTCATCACCGCCACATTGCTGGCCTTACGAGGCTGGGCCGGACTGCTCTGGCAAAATGAAACTCGTAGCGATCGAGTGCCGATCCCCGTTCCTAAAGACACGCTGATTGAGTTCCTCGCCGTCCGCCTAGTCTTGGAACGCTTTGCATTGAAGCATGTTTCGCACGAGTACCTGAGCTTCAACGATTCGCTCGGTGACTTGAGAGAGTTCTGTGTGAACAAGCTGTGCTCGGCAACGGCGACAAGCACAGAGACCACAGCGGCGAATGACACAACTGCAGTGACTCGTTCCGAACGCGATGAAGCTCGAGCCTTCTCGCTCTTTCAGGTCGCTCAGTTCTTAGGTTGGCCGCTGGGAAAACTGGCGACGCTGACCGCAGAAGAAATGCGAACGCTGGTCACGGAGGTCGAATCATTCGAGTCACTCGAACGTCGTCGCATCTTCCATCTGGCCTTCGAACGAAACTATCGCCAGCGAGCTTTGAATGCGGTGTCCTCGCAGACGAAGCAACGGGCTCAGCGAGTTCAAGGCGTGAAGTTCCAAGCGGTGTTCTGCATCGATGCCCGCGAAGAATCGTTCCGTCGGCATCTCGAAGAGACCGACTCGCATGTTGAGACCTTCGGAGCACCCGGTTTTTTCTGCTTGCCGATCTATTACCGAGGACTCGGCGACGCTCACTTCTCAACGTTGTGCCCCATCGTGTTGCGTCCGCAGCATTGGGTCATCGAAGAGCCGGTCTACTCGATGTCCGACGTCGAAGGCCGACGCGCCACCGCGCGGCGAGCCATCGGCAGCGCCGGTCACTCGGTCTCAAAGGGCTCACGCAACATGGTTCGTGGAGCCGTTATTACAGCCAGCTTGGGTGTCTTGGCTTCTGTGCCGCTAGTGACTCGCGTCTTGTTCCCGAGACTCACCGCCAAAATTCGGCGGCAAGCAGAGAGCCTCGTCAAGCCGGTCCCGGTCACGCGTCTCCGCATGGAGCGATTGGATGAGAAGGCCAGTTCCACCGAAACGGGCTTTGGTTTCACGCTCCCCGAGATGGCCAACTTCGGCGAACGAATCCTGCGCGACATTGGCCTTGTGAATGGCTTCGCCCGACTGGTCATGTTCTTGGGGCATGGTTCCGTCTGTCAGAACAATCCTCATAAGTCGGCGTATGACTGCGGTGCGTGTTCGGGGATGGCCGGAATGCCGAATGCCCGCGCTCTGTCGGCGATGCTGAATGATCCGCGAGTGCGAGAGATCCTCGCCACGCGCGGCATCAACATTCCGCCCGAGACTCACTTCCTCGGCGGACTCCACAACACCGGCGACGACACCATCACTTTTACCGACGTCGACTTCTTGCCGCGTTCGCATCGGCCCGAGTTCGAAGCCGCGAAGGACATCCTGGACGAAGCCTGCTTACGGAATTCTCACGAGCGATGCCGTCGCTTCTATTCCGCACCGCTGACGCTCACTCCGCAAGAAGCTCATCTGCATGTCGAAGATCGCACCGAAGATCTTGCGCAGGTTCGACCCGAGTTCGGTAACTCGACCAACGCGATGTGCTATGTCGGTCGTCGCTCAAGAGTGTCGGGGCTCTACATGGATCGTCGCTGCTTCATGCACTCTTACGACCACACGACCGACGACGCCGACGCCACCATTTTGGGACGCATCTTGGGCGCCGTCGTGTTTGTCTGCGCGGGCATCAACCTGCAGTACCTCTTCTCGTATGTGGATTCACCCGGCTGGGGCAGTGGCACCAAGCTGCCGCACAACATCACGTCGCTGTTGGGAGTGATGGACGGCGCCGCCAGTGATCTGCGCACGGGGTTGCCGTGGCAAGGCGTTGAGATTCACGAGCCCGTGAGATTGCTGTTCGTCATCGAAAGCACGCCCGAGAACCTCACCAAGATCATGGACCGTAACGCGGTTGTCGGTCGTCTGATTCGAAACGAGTGGGTGCAACTGACGGTGCTCAATCCCGAGTCCAACGAACTCATGCACTTCAAGCAGGGCAATTGGGTGCGCTTCGAACCCGATGCGAAAGAATTACCCGTCGTCGAAAGATCCAGCGATTGGTATCGCGGCCAGCGAGAACACTTGGGCTTTGCGACCATTAAGAGCCCAGCCGCTCCGTCATAGTTGGCAGCTCTGGTTTGTGTGGCTCAGTTTTGACATTCACTCGCCCGAAAACTCACGCGTGTCGGACCGGCATGAATTCAGACCGTCCGACGCTCTATTCATAGGGACAACATTCGCATGACCTTATTGGAATACTTCACATCGCGACTGGGCATGACGGTCGTCGCGGCCCCAGCCGTTGCCGTCCTGGGACTCGGCGGATTGTCGTTGGTCGGTTGGCCGCCTTCCGAACGCATCATCAGTCGAGTCATCCAGTCAGCCGTTATCTTAGGATTGATCTCTGCCTTGGCCGTGCTGGGAGTTATGCTGGGATTCGGCCTAACTCACGTCCCAGTGGAAGTCGGCGACTGGGTTCACATCCCGCATTACCACTTCCACATCAAGTTTTTGTATGACCGACTGTCGGTGCCGTTCGTCATTTTGACGTTCTTGCTGTGTGGCACCGTTGGAGCATTCGCGGCTCGCTACATGCACCGCGAGCCCGGCTTCACTCGCTTCCATTTGTGCTATGCGATCTTCGTGCTGGGCATGGTCGTCACATCATTGGCTGGCACAATCGAGACGTTGTTCATGGGCTGGGAGTTGGTCGGACTCTCGTCAGCTTTGCTGGTGGCGTTCTTCCACGAACGAGCCGCTCCTCCGCGTAATGGATTGCGGGTCTGGATCGTGTATCGAGTCTCTGATGCCGCGTTGCTGTTAGCAGCTATCGCCATGCACCACTTGCACGGTCACGGCGACTTCGACGAACTGTTAGGGGCAAACTCATGGCCCGACGGTGTATCTCATCTGACAGATTGGCAAACGCTGGTCGTCGGTGGGTTGTTGCTCTTAGCGGCGGCCGGCAAGTCTGCACTCGTCCCATTCTCCAGCTGGTTGCCACGCGCTATGGAAGGTCCAACGCCCTCAAGCGCCGTCTTCTATGGAGCATTGTCAGTCCACTTGGGCGCGTTCTTGCTGTTGCGATTCAGTCCGTTGTTGGACGCCTCACCGTTGCTGAGGGTCGCCGTCGTCAGTGTAGGACTTGTAACAGCCGTCTTCGCCGCGATTGCCGTGCGAGTGCAAACCGACATCAAGTCTGACCTGAGCTTTGCATCGCTCATCCAAGTAGCTTTGATCGTCGTCGAAATCGGTTTGGGCCTGAGATACCTCGCCTTAGTCCACATTCTGGGACACGGCTGTTTCCGAACGTTGCAATTCCTGCGAGCCCCTTCGCTGTTGCAGGATTATCGCACCTTAGAGAACGCCCTGGGCGAGAAGCCTGCGACTCGACCCGCTGGTGCCCGCGATTGGATCTATCGCTTCGCCCTGGAGCGCGGGTATCTCGACGCCATCTTGACCGAGTACATCGCCCGACCCGTAGTCCGGTTGTTCGAAGCCTGCGATCGTTGGGAACGAGCCTACGGTCGCTGGCTCTCCAAGGGCGGCCAACCACCGTCGCAACCAGAATCAAACTCGTTGTTAGAGGACTGATTCCACATCTGACTTGCGAGCCGACATAAGTCGTTGATTGAACCTGGCTCTCTTAAGGCCGCGCTACGAATCAACGGCACTACTGCAATACCCATGCGATGTTGATGCATCGCTCGATAAGAGAATGCCATGCCGGAACTACATCTCCCACTCATTGAGGCTGCGATCCTGTTTCCGTTGATCGCGGCTCTGATTGTTTCGCAAGTCAAACGTCCCGACGTCGCTCGTCGCTGGAGCTTGATTGCCAGTTGCCTGGCCTTGGCATGCACGACATTTGCCTGGCAAGACTTCCTCGGACTGGGAGTGCCGATCGCTCACGATCATTGGAATCTGACCGAGCGACTTATTGGCCAGGACATCTTTGCGATCGACTACCTCACCGCTCCGTTGCTGCCGTCGGTGTCGTTGTTGTTTGTGCTGACGATCCTGTCGACGCTTCGTACCAAGATCCGCCGCTTCTCGTTTGCCTGGACGTTGCTCGCGATGTCGCTGACTCAAGCAACGCTGTGCTGCCAAGACTCCTGGGGCATTATCTCGCTGTTGGCACTCAGCACCGTCCCGCCGTATTTCGAACTGAAGTCGCGCGGCAAGTCGACTCGGATCTATGTGATCCACATGGCGGCGTTCGTCGGCTTAATGGTCTTCGGACAAGCGTGCCGCAGCTTCGAAGGCAACCAAACTCAAGCCTCGCTGTGCTCGTCAGTGCCTTTGCTGATGGCCGCTTTGATTCGCTGCGGAGTCGCTCCGGTGCATGTCTGGCTGACGGACCTGTATGAGAACGCGACCTTCGGCACGGCCCTGCTCTACACGACACCACTCTGCGGAGCTTATGCCATCGTGCATTTAGTATTACCTAGCGCGCCCGGCTGGGTGTTGCAGTGGTTGGGTCTGCTGTCGCTCATCACCGCGGTCTATGCCGCCGGAATGGCGATGGTGCAAAAGGATGTGCGTCGCTTCTTCAGCTACTTGTTCCTCAGCCAATCCAGTCTGGTGCTCGTGGGCTTAGAGAGTGTGTCCCAAGTTGGCCTGACCGGCGGCTTGTGCGTTTGGGCGTCGGTCGTGCTGGCACTCAGCGGCTGCGGGCTGACCTTGCGAGCGTTGGAGTCGCGCTTCGGTCACTTCGAGCTGCGGCAGTATCGAGGACTCTATGAGCATGTGCCCTCGCTGGCCGTGTGCTTCTTGCTGACGGGTCTTGGCAGCGTTGGCTTCCCTGGCACGATCGGCTTTGTGGGGACTGAGATTTTGATCGATGGAGTCGTTGGCACGTACCCGCATGTGGGCATGTTGCTGATCATGGCCGCGGCGTTGAACGGCATCGCAATCATGCGAGCGTACTTCTTGCTCTTCACCGGCACGCGGCACGTTTCGTCGGTGTCGTTGCGAGTCAGCCTCCCCGAACGACTCTCTGTGCTAACGCTCGCCGCGCTCATTCTGGGTGGTGGCTTCGTGCCTCAACCGGGCATCCACATGAGCAGTAATGCCGCCGAGGAAATCATCTCCGCACGTCCTCACGACCCGTCGACTCACCAGGTTGATGACACGGGGCACGAGTCCGCCTGAGCCAGCGCGAACGCTCGCGCGACCTGTCAGGCCGGTGCGCATCGGCCTCTTATGACTGGCCCTTCAAGCTGGCTTCCTTGGCGTAGGCGGTGTGCTAGGCACGACTCAATCTGCGTGACTGCTCGCTGAAATCGTCGAGGTCGCGAGGGTGTCTTCTGCTCCTTCAGCGACACAATCAATCGCGACTTCCAACAAGCTTTTGAGCAGGCATAGACTTGGTCGAGTCGTGAGCTCGAACGACTTCATTCAATGTCAGTGGGCAGTGGCGATCGCTCGCCTTTCTTGGGAGTCCGTGTCATGCAGAAGCGCAAACTCGCCGGCGGTTTAGTCGCGGCAGGAGTTTTGGTCGGAGCTTATTTCTCGGGACTGTTGGGCAAGTTTGGAGCGGGAACAGGAAACGGCACGGGCGATGGCGCCGGAGCGAAACCCGTCGTCGCGTCGACTCGACCTGCCGATGCCAATGCAACGCCAGCTCCCAAAGCCGCTGACCTGACAGCAAAGCCCACAACTCCAACCGATCCCAAGGCTGCGGCTGCCAAGACACCAACAACAGCTAAGGCCAGTACCGAAGCCAAGAAGCCGGCTCAATCCGAGAGCCGCGCGATGCCCGAAAAGTTTGCGGTGCTTGAGATCTACGTGAAGGGCCATAACTACCAAGTCAAAGAGCCCGTCAGCGGGGACATGCTCAAGGTCGATTTGCCGAACCTAGTCAAGCTGGCCAAGCGAGCTTCTGGCGACGACAGCGGCTTGAAGGTGCGCATCAATCGTTATCGCGATGCCCGTGTTGTCGGATGGTCGCGACTGTGTGCCGAACTCGAGTCTGCTGGCTTTGAACGCGAGAAAGACTTCGTCATGCCTCACGACCTGCTGGAGATCGTGAAGGCCGACCCAGCCGCCGCTCCCAAGAAGTAAGCTGTAAGACAAACAACAGCCGACCGAGGCATCCTTGCGTCCCAGTCCGAAGCGTCAGCGAGAGCGTTTCCAAGCCTGCTCACAGGCAACGCCTTCGCTGACGCTTCTTGCTTTTGCGAGTCAACCACTCGTTCCCAGGCTCCGTCTGGGAACGCGCGCACGGAGGCTCTGCTTCACGATTCAGCTCAGCGCCTCGGTGATGCGTCTCAGTCACGGAGCGACTGAGCTACGTAGCCGAGCCGTTCCGCAACTCGGGCATATTCTCATGCGGTCGTTGCGGTCAGATCGCCGAATTGGTTACACCGAGCCCATTAATCATCGCGTCCGTCATCTTTCCGGAGACGCTTCATGCTGAACTTCGAACTGCCCAGTCTTGGCAAGCGGCTATGTAATGGGGTTACTCGGCGGCAAGTGCTGAGGTTGGGAACAACCGGCTTACTGTCGGGGCTCTCGCTGCCGCAGTTGCTGGCTTCCGAAGGGACTTCCAAAGGCGGTCCCGTAGCCCGAGCAAAGTCTCTGGTGTTCGTGTTTTTAGAAGGAGGACCTCCTCAGCAGGACCTCTGGGATCCAAAAATTGAATCCCCCATCGAGATCCGAGGACCGTTCGCTCCCATCCCCACTTCAGTGCCTGGCACGACCTTCGTCGAGCACTGTGTCGAATGCGCCAAGATCGCCCACAAGTTCACGGTCGTGAGAAGTCACACTCACACCGATAACGGCCATGCCACCGGCTACCACTACGTCATGACCGGTCGCCGCCCGCCGTTCCCTGACGGCGAGTATCCCATTCCGACGAACGATCTTTATCCCTCGCTGGGGTCAGTCGTCGCTCGCGAACTTGGTTCGCGCGGCACCGT
This sequence comes from Planctomycetaceae bacterium, assembly GCA_900299185.1. Taxonomy (GTDB): domain Bacteria; phylum Planctomycetota; class Planctomycetia; order Planctomycetales; family Planctomycetaceae; genus AM-0621. Next base: position 1,921 of record OMIV01000323.1, on the reverse strand, counting down.
GCCACCCTACATCAACATGCCGCACCCGATGTCTGCTGGCGGTCCAGGTTTCTATGGAGCCGAGTTTGCTCCCTTCGTCATTGAAGCCGATCCCAGCCAACCAGACTTCGAAGTCAAAGACTTGGGCCAAGTGGATGGCCTCACCAAGTCCCGCTTTGATCGCCGCCAAAAGCTGCTACTGGGGCTCGAACAACAGCGACAGAAGCAGAAGCTCGGGCCTGCTCAAGCCATGTCGACGTACTACGGCAAAGCCTATGACCTCATCACTTCGCCAGCAGCGAGGAAGGCGTTTGACATTCAATCAGAACCCGCCGCCTTGCGCGAGTCGTATGGCATGTCGCAGGTCGGTCAGTGTTGCTTGCTGGCTCGTCGCTTGATCGAAGCCGGTTGCCGCTTTGTTGGCATCGATGCTCCCGGTTGGGACGTGCATTTCAATTGCTTCCCCAGCTTGAAGGGCGACCTGATCCCGCCCGCTGATCGAGCTTTCGCGGCACTCGTCAATGACCTCGAACAACGCGGTCTGCTCGACGACACGCTCGTCGTGATGATGGGAGAAATGGGACGCACGCCGCGCGTGAATGCTCAGGCTGGTCGCGACCATTGGTCGATGGCTCAATCGATCCTGTTCGCCGGTGGCGGAACCAAACCAGGACAAGTCATCGGAGCGACGGATAAGCAAGCCGCCTATCCCACGCGAGATCCAGTCACGATCAACGACTTGCTCCATACGCTCTACACGCTGATGGGCATCGACTCTGCGAAAGAGTACCCCGACCCGCTGGGCCGACCCGTGCCCATCGTGGGAGCCGGGCAATTGATTCCTGGCTTGATTGCCTAACTGACGTTGCCGACAAGAGTCCGTGGGGCAGGTTTTCAACCTGCCAGACCGCTCAGGAATAGGCAGGTTGAAAACCTGCCCCACATCAAAATCCAAAGGCGACTTTTGTTGGCAACGTCTAACTACCGAAGCCGGAAGTCGCTGGACCGGCAACGCCCGAAATCGTCGCTGATCGAGTCGCGCGAGGCAGGCGCTTGAGAATTCTCTGCGTCACCAACACCGAGGTTGAGTTCATGTTGCGATTGGCTGCTGTCGTCTGCGTGCTGTTGGTCATTCCAGCCATCTCACAAGCTCAATTGGCTCCCGAGATCGGCTATCTGCATCCGTCGGGCGGACGAGCTGGCACCACCGTCGATGTTGTCATCGGCGGTTACGACTGGACGCCGGACATGCAGATCCTCATGCACGATCCGCGCATCAAGTTGGAGATCACCGGGGCTCCCTCGGGAGTGCTGGTCCCCGAGCCGCCGTATTGGTTCGGCCTGAAGGCTCGCGGTCCCGCCTGGCCGTGTCCGCGCGAGATCCCTGCTCGACTCACGATCCCAGCCGATGTCGCGCCCGGTTTGATCCTGTGGCAAGTCGCGAATGCCAACGGCATCTCTCCCGTGGGCGCCCTGCATGTAAGCAATGTTCCAGAGATCCTAGAAGCCGATGCGTCGACGAGTCCTCAAGCTTTGCCCGCGCTGCCTGTGACGGTGTCGGGCCAAATCAAGAAGATCGAAGAGGTCGACCGCTATCAGTTCAAAGCGACGAAGTCCGGGCCGATCACCGTCGAGCTCATCGCGCGGCAACTGAAGTCTCCGTTACATGCCATGCTGCGAGTGCTCGACAGCAAGGGACGAACGATCGTCGATACCGCAGACACTCCGGGCCGCGACTTGCTGGTCACCTTCCGGGCTGAGGCAAACGAGAGCTACGTCGTCGCCTTGCACGACCTCGATTACGCCGGCGATCGGTCCTATTGCTATCGGTTGTCGCTCACCGAAGCGCCGCGTGTGTTGGCCACTTACCCGGCAGCGGGGAAGCGCGGCGAAACACGAAAGATCGAATTCATTCTCGACCAAGGAAACGGCAACGAATCGG
>OMIV01000322.1 GCA_900299185.1 Planctomycetaceae bacterium | reverse complement strand
GATGTGTATAAGAGACAGATGGTCGGTGCCGAGGTGGGAGTCTTTGAAGGGCACACGTCAGAAGTCTTGCTGCGTGAGTTTCCTCAATTGCAGTTGTGGATGGTCGACCCTTGGAAGCCATTTGAAGGGGCGGCTCAGATGAGCAAATTAAACCTCGATCAATTCCGAGAAACTGCGAGGCGTGCGAAGTGGTGGACCGAGTTCGCTGCTGATCGTCGTTTTATCCTGCCGGAGACTTCGCCGAGCTCTGCTCAACGATTCGCGAATGGCAGTCTGGACTTTGTGTTTGTCGACGCGAATCACCTGTATGAGCACGTGCGTTGCGACATCGCTGCTTGGTGGCCGAAGGTTCGCGAAGGCGGCTTACTCACGGGACATGACTATGGGGTCTATGGCGACGCGCGTGGTGAATGGGGTGTGAAGCGGGCAGTGGATGAGTTTGCTGACAGCGTGCGACGAGTCCCCGAGATTGGGGCCGACGGCGTGTGGTGCATCGTCAAGTAGCGACGAAGATTCCCCCCTTGGTGAGTGGCAGAGTCGTGGCACTGCATTGGTCCGGCCTCGTGGCCTGACTACGATCTCGTTCCGGTCGCATTCAGCGGCCATTGAATCTGCTATGCGGTGTCGGAAGGAGTGAGGCCCGAGTGTCGAACGTTCTCGCTGAGATCTGTGAAAACAAACGCCTGGAAATTGAGGCGGCAAAGGTTGCTCGTCCTGAAGCTGAGTTGCGGGCAAAACTCGCTTCAGCACCACCGGTGCGTGATTTTGCGGAAGCACTTCGACGTGCTCCCGATATCGGGCTGATCGCCGAGGTGAAGAAGGCATCGCCCTCGGCGGGGGCCATTCGTTCCGACATCAATCCGGTGGATGTCGCGCGGACTTATGACGCGGCAGGAGCGTCTTGCATCAGTTGTCTAACCGACGAGAAGTACTTTTCAGGCCGACTGGAGTATCTAACTGCGATTCGCTCCGAGGTCTCGATTCCGGTGCTTCGTAAGGACTTCATTCTCGATCGCTATCAGGTGTTGGAAGCACGCGTGGCCGGTGCTGATGCCATTTTGCTCATCGCAGAATGTCTCACTGACTGTCAGATGCGCGAGCTCTATTTCTACGCTGCAGAACTCGGCATGGAGTCTCTGATCGAGATCTATGAGCCGGAGAATCTTGATCGTGTGTTGAAGCTCGAACCGGCATTGCTCGGTGTTAACAACCGCAATCTGAAGACGATGGAAGTGAGCCTCGATCATTCGATGAAGCTCGCTGCTCAAGTTCCGTCGTCCATCTTCTTCATCAGCGAAAGCGGCATTAAGTCGCGAGCGGACGTCGAACGTCTGAAGACGGCTGGCGTGCGCGGCATCTTGGTGGGCGAGACACTGATGAGGCAGGGCGATATCGCAGGCAAGGTCCGAGAATTGACGGGCCAGAGTTAAGGCGACATGCAGTGTTGCTCTTAGTGTGCGACGCTTCGCAGGCTGTTGTTCGATTCGACCACTCATAGAACCAACGTCATGAACGCTGCGATCTTCGAATCTCTAGGCGACCCTGCTGCGGTGCTTCAACTCCGTGAGCAACCGGTGCCTCAACCTGAGGGCGGGCAAGTGCGAGTGCGCATGCTTGCCAGTCCTATCAATCCGTCGGACCTGATGTTTATTCGCGGCGATTACACACTGAAGCCGAGGCTGCCGTCCGGTGCTGGTTTCGAAGGAGTCGGCATTGTCGAGGCGGCTGGCGGTGGTCCGTTGCCGAGGCTGATGTTGGGTAAGCGAGTCGCCGTCTTGAATCGTCGTGGTGGCAATTGGGCCGATTACGTCGTGGTCCCCGTTCAACAGCTGGTGCCACTCAAGAAGCACTTATCGATCGAACAAGCCGCTACGTTCTTCGTGAATCCCGCGACGGCATTCATCATGACGAGGCTCGTCCTGCAGATCCCTGAGGGACAATGGCTGGTCCAGTCGGCGGCTGGTTCCGAGCTTGGAAAAATGGTGATCCGATTGGGACGCAGATTTGGGTTTCGAACGCTCAACATCGTTCGTCGCGAAGCACAGATCGAAGAACTCAAACAGCTTGGTGCCGATCGAGTGATCGCATTCGATGCCTCACGACAGACTCCTCAGCAACTGGCGGAACTCATCCGCGAGCAAACGAATGATTCTGCTCGCTACGCCATCGACTCAGTGGGAGGTGCCGTTGGAACTGGCATCTCTCAAGCACTCAGTCGGGCAGGGCGGATGTTGGTCTTCGGAACGTTGAGCAACGAGCCCATTCAATTAGCTCCTCGGGACTTGATGACGCCGGGGGCAACCATCGAAGGCTTTTGGTTGGGCAACTTCATGGACACTCTCAATCTCTTTGCCAAGTTGCGACTTGTTAGCACCTTGAGCGGTTTGATTGCCGACGGAACGCTCTGCAGTGCGATTGGAGCGAAGTTCGCTCTCAATGATTTTGCGGCAGCAGTGCATCAAGCTCAGCAGTCGGGCCGAAATGGCAAAGTCTTGTTCGTCATGAATGAAGCGGCGAAGGCGTTGTCGCACTGAGTTGTCTCGAAATACGATCGTTGAAGATTCGACTGGAAACCAAACGGGCACTTGCTCAGAATCCCGCCCCTCGCGAGGAACTCAGATTGAGTGACCTCGCTTGCTGAATTCAAACGCTACTCAGAGCGAATTAGATATGAGCCGATTGGCTACTCTCGATCGACTGCGAACTTCGATACCAGTCATCGCGCCATCCATGCTGAAGTGCGACTTCGGCAATCTGCATCGAGAACTTGAATTGCTCGATGCCGCTCAGGCGAGCGTCTTGCATTGGGATGTGATGGATGGCCACTTCGTTCCGAATTTGTCTTATGGCCCGATGGTCATCGAGCGTTGTCGGCTTCGAACCAAAGCCATCTTTGACGCTCATTTGATGATCAGTGACCCCGAGAAGTATCTCAACGAGTACTTCAAGGCTGGTTGCGATTGCATCACGTTTCACATTGAGGCGGTTCCCAACCCCGTGAGTTTGCTACGCAAGATTCGCGAGCAAGATGTCGTTGCGGGGTTGGCATTGAATCCTGGCACTCCGGTCGAACGCATAGCTCCATTCTTGGCCGAGTGTGACATGGTGTTGGTGATGAGCGTCGAGCCGGGTTTCGGCGGCCAGAAGTTCATACCAGCAGCGCTCGAGAAACTGAAAACTCTCCGGATGATGACTCCCCCGGATTTGCTTCTGTCTGTGGATGGCGGCATTGGTCCAACGACCATTGCTGACTGTGCTCAGGCGGGAGCGGGATTGTTTGTGGTGGGCAGCGCGGTGTTCGATAAACCGGACTACAGCGCGGCGGTGGCTGAGTTGGCGAAACTTGGGAGTCCGTAGCTAACTCGAAACGTACCGTCGTCTGGGCGGCTGGGCTCAATCGTGCGTGGCGATTGTTTCTTGCTCAGTCTGAAAGCGGCGATGCAGTGAGACCTGTATGTCTACGGTCGTCTTGGTTCGGCCAGGGTGTACCGACTTTGATGAGCAGCGGCGCTTACAAGGTTCTTTGGAATTGCCGTTGAACTCTCGTGGCCAATTGCAGTTGGCTCGTGTGCTGGAGCAAATGAAAGAGTTGCCAATTGAGGCCGTCATCAGCGGCCCGTGCGACCCATGTCTCAGCACCGCCCAAGCGCTTTCCCGTTCGTTGGGCGTGAAGCTCAAAGAAAAGGACGAGTTGTGTAACTTCAGCTACGGATTGTGGCAGGGGTTAAACATCGACGAAGTGCGCCGCAAGTTCCCTCGTGTCTTCAAACAATGGGAAGACGCCCCTGAGACGGTTTGTCCGCCTGAAGGCGAGACAATCTCGGAAGTGTTAAATCGCATCAGAGAGGCCCTACGCAAGCCGCTCAAGAAGTACGACATGTTCGCCGTCGTCGCTTCCGAGCCTTTGGCGAGTCTCATAAGCTGCTCGCTTCGAGGTGCGGTTCCCGACGACGTCTGCAGTTCACTTTTCGCCTGTTGCGAAGATCAACTGATTGATGTCATTCGAACCGACATCGCCCATGACAGCGAAACTGTGCCAGTTCTGGCAGTTTCGCTCCCAGCATCTTTGTGAGGCTGACAGCATGAGTTCGACTACTGCCGACCCACAGTCGGTTAAACGCGGAGTTCCTGAGGGACTCTGGATGCGCTGCGATGGATGTGGCGCGACCGTGTATCGCAAGACGATCGAAGAGAATCAGTACGTGTGCAATGAGTGCCAGCATCACTTCACGGTGCCAGCTCGCGTGCGCATCCAACAGTTGCTTGATACGGATAGCTTCGAGGAATGGTTTACGAACCTAGCTCCGGCGGACCCATTGGGATTCGTCGACAAGAAGCCGTATGCAGATCGCCTTAAGGCTGAGCAACGACGTACCGGCGAAAAAGATGCCTGCATTGCGGGGCGAGGCTATATGCGTGGCCGTCCGCTGATACTGGCTCTAACCGACTCTGACTTCATCATGGGCAGCATGGGCTCGGTGGTTGGCGAGAAGCTCACTCGAGCAGTCGAGGCCGCGACCGAGAAGAAATTGCCGCTTGTCATTTTGAGCGGATCGGGCGGCGGCGCTCGCATGCACGAGGGCATCTTCTCGCTCATGCAAATGGGTAAAGTGTCAGCCGCGCTGGGACGATTTCATGAGGCCGGTGGTCTCTACATCTCTGTGCTGACCAATCCGACGATGGGTGGTGTGGCAGCGAGCTTTGCCATGCTCGGCGATCTCAACATCGCGGAACCCAATGCATTGATCGGCTTCGCAGGGCCACGAGTTATCAAAGCGACCGTGAATGAAGAATTGCCGCCCGGCTTTCAGCGAAGTGAGTTCTTGCTGGAGCACGGCTTCTTGGATCGCATCGTGCATCGGCACAATCTCCGAAGTGAGATTGCCAGAATCATTGACTACTGTTGCGAGTAGACGCCCCGCTTCGGTTGTCGCTGCATTCACGAAACTTCGCTGACGTATTTGCCACAGCGTTAGAAACAAACTGACCCGCATGTCGATGCTCAATGGCGACATGCGGGTCTTCGTTTTATGGCAGTGCCGAAGGAGCGAGGCTCGTTCGGCGTACTCACTTACTTCGCGGCTTCGTCGGGCTTATTGGCAGATTCAGACTTGCCCTTCGAGCGAGACTCGGATGCCTTCTTCTTGGCGGCGTCGACGAGTTCATCCAGTTTCTTCTTTTGCTCGTCGGTGAGTACTCCACGCACGTCGGTATCGCGTTTGCCTTCAAGTTCGGCGATTTGCTTTCGAAGCGCGTCAATCTTGTCGCTGTAAGAGTTCTGGACGTCGATGACTTTCGCTCGCTGCTCTTTGCTCAATCCAATCTGTGCAAAGTAAGCCGGAACTCGACCTTCAGCCGCTCCCTTTTCCTTCTTGGCTGATGCGGTGTTCTGACCAAACACGGCCGAACTTGGCACCACCGTCGCGACGCCCAGCAAGAGCGTTAACGCACTGGCGACCCAAACGTTTTGCTTCTTCATTCGATGACCCTTCAAACAAGTTGAAATGAGACTACCAGCCACAGGCCGCCCGAGTCATCTGGCCCGACTTATGCCGATACTGGCATTGCGTGTTGTTTACTTCAAGTCTGGAAGATCCATCACGTCCACGTTGTGAAGCGAATCGATCACACACGGCAGAGGCTTTGAGTAATTCGCAGTTGTTCGCTCGACGTGTTGAATTCAGCGCTCCGCCAAGAATTACTCGTCGCCTTCGATCTCACCGAGGCCGACTCGCGGACACAGTTTCAACAGAGGGCACTCATCACATTTCGGACGCCTAGCAATGCAGATGCGGCGACCGTGATGAATCAATCGATGCGAGAAGTTGATCCACTCGTCCTGGGGCAAGAGTTGGATCAGATCACGCTCAATGATCTCTGGATTCTTGGACTCGGTCAGCGCCAGTAGGTTTGTGATGCGCTTCACATGCGTGTCGACGACTACACCAGTCGGGATTCCATACCAAGTCCCCAAGACGACATTCGCGGTCTTGCGACCAACGCCGGGAAGCGAGGTCATCTCAGCGAGTGTTTGCGGCAGCTCGCCACCGAACTCCTCGACGAGTTTCTTGGCCATGCCTCGGATGTTCTCAGCCTTGTTTCGAAAGAAGCCCAAGGGCTTCACGATCTGCTCGACATCTTCTTGTGATGACTCCGCGAGTGCGTTGGCTGTGGGGTATCGCGCGAAAAGTTTCGGAGTGACTGAATTGACTCGTTCGTCGGTGCATTGAGCCGACAGGATGGTCGCGACAACCAGTTCATAAGCGGATGAATTGTTAAGGGCGCAGGTCGCGTTGCCGTAGGTCTTCGCGAGAGTTGTGACGATTTTTCCGACACGTTTCTGTTTGTCAGCAGATGCCGACGACGGTGTTGCGGTCATGACGATTGTGGTGATCTCATTGTTTTTGAGAGTGAGTTTGTGCGGCCAGCCGTTAAGACTCCGACGCTCCTTCACCGGGGCATGGAAGCAAGCCGCGAGGGTGCGAGCCAATCGTGCCCAACCAGCAAGGATTCTCAAGGGAGGCGACAGACATGGATGACTTGCCCGAGCAGTACCTAAAGGGGCTGCAACTCTTCAATGACCAAGAGTTTTTTGAAGCTCACGATGAGTTGGAAGAGTTGTGGTCGGAGGCGATGGGCGAGCAGAAGAACTTCCTTCAAGGATTGATTCAGGCTTCAGTTTCGTTATTCCATTTTGGAAACGAGAACGTGGGAGGAGCGTTGAAGCTGTATGCGTCGGCTCGATCCAAGCTAGAGAAGTTTCCGCCGACCTACATGGGCATTGACGTTCTGAAGTTCGTGATCGACTACGAGTTTTGTTTTGAAGAGTTGCTCGCCGCAGGTGTGACATGCCCTAGTGGCATCGAGATACGAGACGAACGGATTCCAGTAATCCAGTTTGTGGGCCAGGACTAAAGCTATGCAATTCCCCGCCGATGTCAGCAGCACGCCGGAGTTTTCTGGTGCCGTGCCATTGTTCCCCCTTCCTTCCGTCAGCCTCTTCCCCAACGTCATGCTGCCGCTGCATGTCTTTGAGTCGCGGTATCGGCAGATGGTCGACGATGTTCTGAAGACACATCGCACCATCGCTATGGCCGTTCTGCAGGAAGGTTGGCAGATCAACTACGAGACCAATTCGTGCCCACTTCATCGGGCTGTTTGTCTCGGACAGATTGTCGCTGATGAACGCTTGGACGACGGGCGTTATTTCTTGTTAGTGCAGGGACTTTGCCGAGCCGAACTCGACCACGAGCTTGAGTCCGACAAACCTTATCGCATCGGTCAAATCATCGTTCGCAAGGATGTCTATCCGAGTACTCCAGTCATTGATCGCGATCATCGACAGCAAGAGTTGGTGCATTACTTCAAGCAGATTTTTGATGATCTCGATCTCGATTCGAGCTTGATTCAAGCCTTGGAATCAGGTGTGCCGCTGGGCGAGTTGTGTGATGTGATCGCTCATGCGATGCGGCCTGACGCTGACAGCGCCAAGCGATTGCTCGAACAGTTTGATGTCGATCAACGTAGCGACTTGGTTCTGGAACTCTTGAAGTTGCAGTACCGCCGAACTCGCAGCGCCATCCCTCGAATCTTCCCGCCGACATTCAGTCTGAACTAAGTCGACTGGCGGTTGAGGCAGTATTCGTGATCTCGTGGTAGAGATCGCGTTCATCGCCAAGTGATTGTAATTTTGACTGCACCTGCTGGGCTTAGTAAGTCAGCTCTGAGCCGAAGTAGAAGTTAATACCCATTTGGCGAACGACTTGGGCATTCGGATTGGCCGAACGAAAATCGAAGTGCTCTCGGTAATCCTTGTTCGTGAAGTTCTCGACGCCAGCCATCACAGTCAGGTTGTCTTTGGGACGCCAGAACGAACGGAAGTCGTAAGTTGTGAAGCCCGGCGTACCGGTCTCCATCAAGCTGCGAGCGATTCTTTCTTGATCGTCGACAATGCGTGCGGACAGCTCCAAGCCTAGTGGTCGCTCTACGAGCTGCGCATTGAGTCGAGTTCCCAATCGAGCTTCGAGCGGTGGCAACTGCGGCAGGGCTTCGCGATCACCGGCGGTAATACCAGATGTTTGGCCGCGGGTGCCCGGTAGTTGTTGGCTAGGAATCGCTCCGGAGGCCGCTGTCGTCCGGAAGTGCCCGTTGCGTGAGTGATCGGTGCCTTGCACGTAATTCATAGTGCTGAAGAGTTCGACCCACGTGATTCACGTCATAGTCGGCACTCGCTTCAAAGCCGACGAGCGTCGCCAAGTCCGTGTTGACGTACTTCAAATTCACTTGCTCGATTTGACCATTCGGTGGTCCGGGTACAACCCCGATGTTTTCGAACGTGATGGCATCCAGCACCCAAGCATGGAACACATTGGCTCGAGTATGGAGCCGACCATCGTCGTAGCCGGTTCCGAGATCAATTTGCCAACGTCGTTCGGGATTGAGTCGCGGATCGCCAGTGACCGTATTCAGTCCGTTCTGTAACAAGAACATGAAGGGCTGAGCGGCGTACAACTCGGTGAGTGACGGAGCCCGTTGCCCGTGTCCCGCTCCGGCGTAGAGCGTCCAAACTTCGTCAAACGCGTACTCGGCATTGAGATACATGCTCCACAGCCCAAAGGTTTGATCGAAGTCGCCAGTGCCCAGAATTCCCGCCAAAGAAGACTGAGGGTTGGCATTGCCGAGGAACCTCATCCGTGCCGCTGTATCAGTGACTTCGGTCGCGACGATGTCGGCGCGCACGCCGGCTGTCAGGCGTAGATCTTCGATGGACTCGTCTTTGATCTCGGCAAATAGACCGGGATTAGCAGAGAACGATCGCGGGATTGGAGAGTCCGCATTGGTGAACTTCGAGAAGCCTGCTCGTCCCGAGCCGTACTCGTCGAGTTCTTGGCGGACGAACCTAAAGTCAGTTCCAGCGGACAAACGACGGTCGTCATCCAGTTCCCAAGTGGCGGCCAGTCTTGCTCCAGTGCTTTGCGTCTCAACGTTGGTGAAGCCGACATATTGCCGCACGTTGAGAAACGGAAAGGTGCGACGCTTGGCCGGAGTTTGAGCGCTGCCTGCCAACCGAGTTTGGTTGTACCACGTCTCGACTTCGAGTTCGTCGGCCCATTCGATCGAACGATCTTTGAGTGTAATTTCGACTCCATCCGTGGTGAGGAAGTCGAGATCGAAGGCTTGGCCAGCCAGTTCGACGCCGGTTTGATCCAGACGGAGATAATGGACTTCGACACTGCGGTCTTCGTCAAAATCCCAACCGAAGGCGAGGTCAAGATCACGCGAGTTATAGCTCGACGGGATGTCGATTCCTGAGCCTGATTGATAGTCAGACCCGGTTCGATGTCCATAACTCACACGAACGCCCCAATCGCGATCGCCGACGGAGAACGTCTGGCGTCCGTACCATTGCTCGCCGTTCGTTTGATAGTCCAAGCTCGACGCGCCGCTGGCCCCCAAGCTGTCTTCGAAGCGCGGACTATGAGCCAAAGTGAAGTCGATGAAGTCAAAGCCGGGACCGTATTGGACGGCCTAGGGACCTTTTACGACGTCAACTCGGTCGATCAGTCGCGAGTCGATCTTGCTCAACATCGTGTCGAGATCGGCACGTGCCGGAACCCAATAAGATCCCGAAGCATTGAGCTGACCGACACGACTGCCACGGACTCGCGGATCAGTGACGATGGGGTTTCTCTTCTGTGTGGCGACGCCCCGACTGTTTGCCGACTCACCCAGCAAGCTGCCGAGGTCACTTGTAGAACGAGCTTTGGATTCCGATCCCAAAATGGAGTCGCCAGTGACTGGCCGAGATGTTGCTTTGGCTCCAGCTGTGGGCAGCGTGCTGCGAGGAGCACCGCCGCGAAAGATGCTAGCCATCGCTCGCGCATTCGCAGTGGTTGGTAGCACCGGATCTTGAGGCATCAATTGCGGGCTCAGCGGCGGTACTTCTTGAAACATGCCGTAAGACGCCAAACTGAAGACACCTTCGGGAGTAGCAACATAGCCATCGGCTGGCGCATTCAGGCTCCACCAAAACGGCGATGAATCTTCGGGCTGAGAGTCACTGAAGTTCGGATTTCCCGCGAGGACTTCCGGGGCCGGAGCGACTGGCAAAGAAACATTGCCCGTCAAGAGCGGAGCTAAACCGGCGGGAGAATTTGAGCCATCTTCGGCGCTGGCAACGAGTTGAAGAACACTGCAGGCGAGTAATCCCAGCGACCCTTTCCGACTCCAGTCAGCGAAATTTTGAAGCCTTCCCATGACCGAGCCTCAACCCGATTGATCTGTGAGTGCGTTCCAATCGCATCTCCTATCGGTTGGATGTGATTGGGCGAACTCAAAGAAGCATCATTCGGTTCGAAACAATCCAGCTGCAGCGTCGGCACAATGTCTGTGACCGGGACAATCGGAAGAGTTTAACGCTCTCCAATCGCTGAGCAGTGCCGAGGCCAATCGAACCGCCGTCGGAAGTTCGCGCGATCAGCCGAGCAATTGAGACTCGCCGATCTCACTTGAGAGCGGCTTCGATCTGCGCCCGAAGGCGACGAAGATTGGCGTGACTGCCGATGGTCGACTTCCATTTTGCGTCGCCGACCGCGAACGAGTCGGCTGACGCTTGGGGATCACGAGGCTTCTCAATCAAGGCTCGAACCCAATCCACTTCAGCGACATCGACAGTCGACTGAGATGTCTTAGCCAGAGCCATCTGAGCGGTGGCGAGGTTGCCTTGGACGGCTTCCACATAGGCCAGTAGGACAGCGGGACTCGGGCGAGCCGCGATGTAATCTATCTTCCTCAATAGGTCTGCTGCTTGAGTAAGGTTTCGAAACTCGTCGGCTTCGCATTGAGTTAGCAGCCACGCGAACTGAAATGAATAACTCGAAGTTGCTGTCCCCATCTTTTCTCGCAGCTTGATGGACTGTTCGTAATGGGGCCGAGCGACAGTCTCATTGCCGCGTTTCCACAGAAGGTCGGCCAACTGCAGATGGATCGAAGCTGCAGCATCGCGATAGCTGAGGACAGTCTCGTCGGAGTTCATGAGTTCTTCGAAAATCGTCAGGGCTCTCTCGAAGTGTTCGCGAGCTGTCTCAAGGTCGCCTTGCTCAATTTTCAGCTGGCCGATGCCACTCAGCGTTGTTGCAAGTCGCTCGCGATATGCTGGGACTTCGGCCACCTCGTCGACACAACGCTGATGCGCCTTGAGAGCTGGAACGAGTCGATTCTCTGCGCCTTCGAAGTCGCCTCGATCTCTCAAGCTCGCAGCGACAATGGTGTCACCCACCGCCGCCGATGAGAGGTACTGGATTTCCTCGGGATACTCGCGTGCCAACATTACCAACCGCGCCACGGCCTGTGATCCCACTTCCTCAGCGTCGCTGGCTTGACCGAGTGTCTGTAAGACATATGCCAGGTCAATCTCGGCGACCGACAGATTGAAGGCGTAGAGTGGTATCTCCGGACGTGCTGCGATGAGCGTTGTGTATGCCGAGATGCAGTCGCGATACGCCGACACGGCGACGGGTGACGTCAGGCGTAGCAGATTTGCCAGTTCGATGTTGGCCGCAGCGAGACCATCCAAGTAGTGCGGATGGTCGGGATGTTCGACGTACAGAGTCCCCCAAATCTTGATGCCGCTACGCAGTTCAGACTCGGCACGAGCCCGATTACTACGAGCTGAGACTCGGCCTCGCCGAACGTGGTTCTGAGCAAGGTCAGAGTGCATGCGCGCCTGTTCGGGACCGTCAACGAGTTCTGCGGCGGACTGATAGTCGTCACTGACTGTTTTCAGCAGATCGTCGGCATTGGCTAGGTTGCCTTTGGCTTCTTGAAGCTCCGCTAGTTCGATGTGGCTTGATGCTCGAACTTGATGTCGCGTGAGCGGCGTCAGGCTGTCCAACATCCCTGACGCTCGCTTCAAACAGTCTTCTGCTATGTCGAACTTACTCTGCAAACGCTGGCTACGGGCCTGTAAGACGAGTGACATCGCAAAGAGCTGAGCGGATTGTTGGTGTGTCTGTCCTGATGACGTGACGGTCAGCGGCTGAGTCTCATCTTCGACCCATTTGAAGCGTTGAATGGCTGCGGTGTGCTCACCGAGTTTGGCCAAGATTTAGCCCATACTCAGACCAGCTCCAGCGCGTTCGACGATGGTCTCGGCGTTGTGCGGATGCAGATCGATCAGTTCTGCGTAGTACTGTTGGACCATCGTGAGCAGGTTGATGCGGACCTTTGCCATGCGGGGCAAGTACTCGATCTCATCGGCGATGCCGGTGAGTCGCTCGATCGCCGCTTGCGACTGGCGAAAGCGTTTCAGGGCTTCGGTATGAGCGAGTTGTTCTTGTCGCCAAGAGACATACAAGAGCCCCGAGGCCGTCAGGATCACGAAGCCGATGGCGGCTGCGAGCCCCATCGCCAGGCGGCGAGTACGACGTAGTCGCTCGGCTCGCGAAGCCGCTTCAGTTTGAGCTGTTCGGATCTGGCCCAGGAGTGAAGCGTGCTTGGCAACATTCGCATCAAGCTGACTGGCTGCGAGATCAAAGTCCGAGCGTTCAAAGGCTGCTTGGGCAAACGCGAGTTGAACTTGACCGAGATGTAATTTCGCTGACTCATTCCCGTTCCAAAAGCGAATGGCTTCTTCGAAGGAGAGAGTTGCCGCTTGATACTCGCGGTAGTCGCCGGTTCGTTTGGCGGTCTCGAAGTGTTCCTCGGCTCGTTTCGATAGAGCGAGACTTTCGAGGTGCGTGCGATAGTCGGCAATCGCTTGTTGGAACTCTTTGACTGTCTTGAAGCGATCGGCGGGATCGGTCGCCATTGCCTTTCGAGCGATCGTCATCAGTTCGTCGTTGCGGTCGGTCTTGATGATCTCATTCACGCCCGCGGCCATCATGCAATCCAAGGCGTTCTTGCCGGTATGTGGTGGCTTGCCGGTTAAGAAGCGGAAGAGGATCGCACCGAGCAGATAAATGTCGCTGGCGGGACCGATCGCCGACGACGGTCCATTCACCATCTCGGGGGCCATGTAATTGGGAGTACCCGCCGGTGCGTCGGTAACGGCAACGACATCCTTGCCGAAGTGTGTGAGCGGCAGCGCTAAGCCCCAATCCATCACCAGCACTTCACCGAACTCGCCCAGCATGACGTTCGCAGGCTTCAGGTCGCGATGCACGATGCCCTTGGCATGAGCGAAAGCCACTGCGTCGGCGACTCGCAATAAGATGTCGAGATTCTGAGCCTCCGAGTTCTCATCCATCTGTTTGGCCCACTCGGTGCCGCGCACTTCCTTCATCACATAGAAGATCTCGTCACGGTTGTTGGCGCCGAGGTCATAGATCGGCACCACGTTGGGATGCTCCAACGCTCCAGTCACAACGGCTTCGGACAAGAACCGGTCGCGAGCCTCTTGCGATCGCGCGGCTTGGCCTTTGATGGTCTTCACTGCAACGTCTCGATCAATCGATGACTGCCTAGCCCGAGTAATCAGCCCCATGCCGCCTTCGCCGATGGGTTTATCAATTCGGTACTCCGCGACGGCGGCCTGCGGACTTAGATGCAGGTGTTTGGATTCGGCGACGTCTCTGCGACGAACGACCACGCCCGTCAGCGATGAATAGTTGCTGCGCGAATTCTGAGACTGATTCGAATTTGCCCCAGTTCCTTCAGCGATGGTCGCGAGGCTCCGAGCGGCTCCGAGCTTGATACTGGTCTCTGGGCGCGTTTGTTCCAGTTCATCGCGATGAGCCAAGCACGTCGCTGCGAAGTTGCCTTCGGGTTCCAGCGAAACGCTCTGTCCTTGCGGAGATCGCACGACAATTGGCGAAGGCTTAAGGTCAGACTGCGGCGATCCTGCTGCGCCAGCCGAGGTACTCGAAGCGGGCTTAACAATGATAGTTCGAGCTTCCGTGACTAAGTCCGCAAGCGACGCTTCCTCGCAATACGGAAGCAGAGCGGTGGCTACGTCTCGGGGCGTCTTGAATCTGTCACTGGGCGACTTGCTGAGGCACCTCTTGATGATCTCAGCCAGTCCAGTTGGCATGTCAGATCGCACCTTCTGAGCGTCTGGCGGCGGTGCTTCGAGATGCGCTTTCATCTTCAAGTGAAACTTAAACGCAGCGAATGCCGCGTCCTTCACCAACAACGCATACAGCGTGCAACCCAGGCTATAGATGTCTGAAGCGGTGGTTGCTTGGCGGGCATTATTCCATTGCTCGGGCGACATGAAGTCGGGCGTACCGATTAAGTCATGCACCGAAGTCAGTCGCTCTTTTTCATCTTCGAGTTCCTTGAGTCCAGCCAAGCCCAGATCCACGATCTTGATCTCGCCGACTTGAGAGAGCAGCACGTTGGATGGCTTGAGATCTCGGTGAGTTCGTCCGTGCTCGAAGATGTGCTGCAGACCTTCCGCGATTTGACGTGTCATTTCGGCGGCGTTGGCGATCAACAGCCGGCCTTGAGCGAGCACTGCGTCGAGCGATTCACCGTCGACGTATTCCATCGCGAGGTACGACAACCCTTCTTCGACGCCAGCCTTGTAGGCCTTCACCACGTGCGGATGAGACAACGGCAAGATGGCTTTCACTTCTTGCTGAAATCGAGCACACAGCCGTTCGTCACTGAGTCGATCAGGCCGAATGACCTTCAAGGCAACCTTGCGTTCGAGCGTCGTTGCACGCCGTTCTGGTGGCTGGTCGTCATTTGGTTCGATGGTTTCAATGGCAAGAAACACCACACCGCAACCACCTTGGCCGATCTTCTTGATCAGCCGATAAGGCCCCAATTGACGACCTTCGACAAGCATCAGAAAGGTGTCGGCGAGCGAACGATCTGCATGTTGATTGGCCGTCGAGCCGACCTTGCCAGCCGACCTTTGAGCCTGTTTCTCATCAAGCTTCACCGTGCGATCTTTGTTGATGCCAGACAACACCGACGGCAGCAACGTCGCGAGTTCCTGAATGCGGTTGGGAAAGCGTCGCTGGTACTCCTCTTCGCTTGGTTCATCGCCCCACTTGTGACGCACTCGCCATTCCGTCTCGATCAACTTCAGATCCACCGAACTGGCATCACCAAGTTCCGGGCAAAGTTCCAAATAGTGCTCGACCAATGGCTGTCGAGGCACGTTGGATGCGTCGGAAAACTCAAACGAGTGGTCGGACAGCGTCTTCCAGCGACGCTCCATGTCCATCATCACTAATTCGATCAGAGCTTGCGTTCGCGAATCACTACGCACGGCGTTGACGTACTTTCGTAGGTCAGGCACTTGCCCTGACGACCAATCGGCTTCGAACCGCTCGAACAGCGACTCCAGCATGCGACGTTGATTGTCGTCTTCGACGCTCATGACGAACCCTGTGTTGGAAAGTTGGATGCTCTGACGGGATGGATAACGTGGCGGCTCGACAGTTTGAGATGGCTCGTGATTTAGCAGATGGCATCTAGCCGACGTTGGAGCAACTCATACACATGCTCGAGGGCGCGACGCACGGTGCGTTCGGTTCGATCGAGCCGCTGAGCGATCTCCTCGTTAGAGACGCCCTCCAATTTCCAGCCGATGATCTCGCGCTGGTGTGGCTCCACTTGAGTGAGCACGGCTTCTAACTCTTCCACCAACTCTCGAGCCTCGTGATCCGTCGGCTCGTCGCTGAGAGCATCCGGCCCAACGGCGACTCCTTGCCACATGCCGGACCAACTCGCTTCTTTGGTGACGGAGCGTTTCTCAGCCAAGTGGTGGTCGCGTTGATGACGCAGCTTGTTGATGGTGATGGTCGCTAACAGGCTCCATAGATCGCTCTCGGCTGAAACCACATAAGCTCCTTCGCTCGCTCGCCGAAAGAAGCTGCCGAAGGCTGATTGCACCACATCTTCAGGATCAATTCGCTGACTGATCCGGCCCCATAAACGCCGACGCGCGAGCGCGATCAATCGCTCCGAGAAGCGAGCCACAATGGCATTCGCGTGCGCGGCAAAATCACTGACATCCTCGGGAAGACCGCTCATTGCCGCACATTCCTCATCGCAATCGCCGCGCTCGGCGCGGCAGCCAGTGAAACCCAATCGAAGCCTGTCCCGGACATGGTAACGGGACAGATTCTGATAAGAATTGCGAGTTCGATAATCGTCAGCCATTGGTTGATGATGTCGAAGCGGGAAGTGCCTTGGATTGAACAGTTCGTGAGAAGTGGAAGATGCTTTCAATCTGACCCAAATGAAATTACCGACGTAGCATCAGACCGTATTGGCTTCTTCTTTGAGGCAAAGCGTCGGCGACGCAATCCATTAAAAGGCATTTTGGATGATACGACCGAAGTTGTGGCTGGCGTTCTTGGCGATCCAATTGTTTGCGATTACCTCAGATGCTGCTGAAGCGAATGATTTCGAGGCCAGCATCTTGCCGTTCTTTAAGTCCTATTGCTTGCGTTGCCATGATGCTCAAAAGCAAGAGGGCAAGTTTCGGCTAGATACGTTGCCTCGGGAGTTTGTCGATCAAGCGACGGCTCAGCGTTGGGGCGAGGTCGTGTTTCGGATGAACTCGGGAGAGATGCCGCCCAAGAACGAGCCGCTTCCGTCGGCTGCCGAGTTGGGACGCGCCGTTGAGTGGCTTTCGAATCAGATCAAAGCTGGCGAGGCCGTTCGTTTGGCCAAACGCGGGCCGGTGGCTCACTATCGACTCAGTCGGGAAGAATACAGCCACACCATCCAGGACCTGCTGGGTGTGTATCTCGACGTGAATCAGCCGGGCTTGCTTAACGAAGACCCGCGCTGGCATGGCTTCCAACGGATTGGTGCGTTGCTGTCGCTCTCTCCGTCGCATGTCGATCGCTACATGAAGGCGGCGGAGAAGTCGTTGGACCTCGCGTTTCCGTCCGTCCCTGTGAAGTCGACAGTCGCGCGACGAGACGCCAATCAAGGACACGAGAAGCTGCTGGCCGAAAAGAAAATCAGTGGCAGCGTGCGGTGGCAGATCTTTCCCGGTCGTCGCGAGAACTTGATGAGCATCTCGCAACCGGGGCTCTATCGAGTTCGCATTCAATTGAGTGGTCTGAAGCCTGCTCATGGCCCGGCGCCTCATCTTTCGATTTGGCATCAGCAGTTGAAGCAATCTCTCTTCGATCAAGACATCCTCGCGGCTGAGGACAAGCCGACGTTGGTCGAGTTCGAAGCTGCTCTGTCACCGGGTGAATTGAGCCTGATCAATGAAGTGGCTGGTGCCTTTAAGCAGCAGGGCGAGGGTGACCACACCGCTAACGTGCTGCATGCCGGCGGCAGTGTCTTCACTCATTCTCGCGACATGCGGCGGATCAACCCGACGGGCTACATGCTCTTCACCGATGCAGGTGAGCCGCTCTATCCGATGCTGTTGGTCGATTGGATGGAGTGGGAAGGACCGATCGTCACCGAGGCTGATCAACAGAAACGCGCGGGTGTGTTTCCAGAGAAGCTCGCGGCGAAGGATCTGGATCGCGCTGAGATTCACGCCTGCTTGAAACGCTTTGCAGCTCGCGCGTGGCGACGTCCTGTTACCGATGTGGAAGTTGATCGCTACGCGAAGATTGTCGAGAGCGAAGTGCAATCGGGCGAGTCACCGAATGCCGCCTACCGAGCTGCACTGGTGGGCGTGCTGACGTCCAAGAATTTCTATTACCTCGAAGAAGGCTCGGTCACTCAGAAGCGAGACAAGGTCAACGCGTGGGAGTTGGCCTCGCGATTGTCATACTTCCTCTGGAGTTCCCTGCCCGACGAAGAACTGCTCCGCGCGGCCGAGTCCGACACGCTTGGCAAATTGGAGACACTCCGTCTTCAGACGCGACGGATGATGGCGGACCGCAAGAATCGGCGCTTCACCGAATCGTTCCCCAAGCAGTGGTTGCAACTGCATCGAGTCGGCATGTTTCCGCCCGATCCGGGCTTGTACCCCAGCTACGACAAGTGGCTGGAAACGAGCATGACGCTGGAGACGCTGGCGTTCTTTCAAGAAGTCTTCACTCAGAACCTGTCGCTGCGCGAGTTCATTGCTTCCGATTGGACGATGGCCAATCCGCGATTGGTCGAGCTCTACAAACTCGCACCACTGTCGGAGACGGGACTGCAGAAAGTCATGCTGCGGCCTGAGGATCATCGCGGCGGACTGTTGACGCAGGCTGCAATTCTGTCGCTGACTTCGGATGGGACTCGACATCGACCTGTGCATCGTGGAGTGTGGGTGTCGGAAGCCATCTTCGGTCGCACACCGCCGCCACCGCCGCCGAATGTTGAGCCTTTGGCACCAACGCCCAGCAACAAGCCCAAAGCGACCATTCGCATGCAGCTTGAAGCTCATGCCACTCATGCAACGTGTGCGTCATGTCATCAAAAGATCGATTCGCTGGGCTTTGCCTTCGAGAACTTTGACGCCATCGGCGGTTGGCGGACTGAAGAGCGAGTCGCGACGGGGCAGGGCAGTAACCCGCCGGTAAATGCCAGCGGAGTCTTGGCCAACGGGCAAACATTCAGCAGCCCAGACGAGTTCAAGCAGCTCTTGTTGGATGACATAGATCGCATCGCCGAAGCGTTTGTCGAACAGCTTGCGACTTACGCGTTGCGGCGAGTAATGACGATCGACGATGCCGAGCAGATCCGAGAGATCGCAGCGGCGAGCAAGCCAGATGGCTATCGGCTGAGAACGCTGATCGAGAACTTGATCCTGTCAGACTTATTCCAGAAACGCTGAGCCTGTGCAGAGGCAACGAAGTGGGAACTCGCGTTACTGCCAACTCTGTGCTCTCCGTGCCTCTGTGTTTCCGACTCTTTTCGAAAGCGATGAAAACACAGAGGCACGGAGGGCACAGAGTTGAGGCTAATTAAGTCGTGGCCTCGTCTTTCTGATGTCGCCGTTAGAGGCTCACTCGCTCAACGTCATTTTCAAACTCCGGTTACCTTGAACTCATTTTCGAAGAGTCCCTATGGACAACACCGTAACTCGTCGTCGCTTGCTGCAAACGCTTGGAGTCGTGGCAGCTATTCCGCTCCTGGATTCGACGACTTCGTTGATGGCTGCTGAGGCAGACGTCGTTCAGAAGCCTGGAGTTTTTCCGACAGCCGGAGCGGGAGCTTATTACGCCGGTGAGCTGGTTTCGGTCGATCACATCAATCGCCGCGCGGCGATTCGGCTGACCGGGGACAACGACGACAACCGCTACCACTCTGCTCCCAGTCATCGTTTCGCGATGCTGCCGTATGGCCTGGTCCGATATCACGGAGCCCCGGCTGAGCTACGAGACATCCCCATCGGAACGCTGCTGCATGGCAAGTTCCTGTTGCCGGTCGACGGAATCACGTCCTATCCGCCGATCGAAAAGAACAAGTCTAAGTATGTGCCTGACGAGACTCAGGCTCTGACTTTGGAAGACGACTTCAGCTTCTATGAGCGGCAAGGGCAGGCTTGGAAAATCATCGCTGTCGATGTCGGGAAGGGGCTGCTGAAGGTCAGTTCGACCGGCGGCCCGGCTGGGGGTGGGTTAAGCGGCGAGCGAACGTTTGAGATCGACGCGAGCACTCGAGTGTGGAAAGGCCGCGCATTCGGCGAGATTAAAGACTTGGCTGTCGATCAAAGCGTGCAGCTCAATCTGACTTGGGCTCCTGATTGGAAGAACGGAGCGTTCCATGTTGCCGATGTCTGGGTCGACGCTGAAAGCCGCGATGTCGCGCGGGAGTCTCAGCGGCAAGTTCACATTCGCCACATGCGAACGCGTTGGCTGCCCGGTTGGGTGGATCACGTTGAGTACCACCCGGGTGGTGGAGGAATCGTGACACTCACTTTGTTCGGGGGCATGGATCCGTCGCTGTATGACGCAGCTCGTGCTCAGGCCCAGAAAGGCGGAGCATCGCTCGCGGCAGCCGAATGGACGCTCCGCACGTGGTGGCAAGAGCATGACTCTCGAAACGGACCAGTCCTCGACTTCAAGGACATTCCCAATCCCTCGCCGGGCAGCAGCGGGCTGCAACTGCGAGTGAAGTTCGACCGACTTCTGGAAGGCTACCGCGTGGGCCGCATCGTCCGATTGAGGCCCAACAGTTTCCCCAGCGTCAAGCTGCCACCCGAAGAGCGCATCAACAATCTTGATGAACGCTGAGTTGTCGCAGAGCCGAAGTTTCCGACAAAAGCTGAACTTGGCTGTGGGACAGGTTTTTAACCTGCCTAATTCGGAGCCGTTTCGCAGGTTGAAAACCTACGCCACGGACTGACGTCAGAAACGTCAGCGCCGGATTGGATGAGTCAGCGGGATGGCGTTTGAGGCCATGTCGCGTCGCGATAGACCTCTTGTCCTGCGAGCATCGTCTGCAGCACTTTGGTGTGGTGGATTTCGTGCGCGGGGATCTCAAAAAGATTGCGATCTAGAACGACCAGGTCGGCTGATTTGCCGACTTCGATCGAGCCCGTTTCGGACTCTTCGAAATTCACATAGGCACCGTTGATAGTGTAGGCCGCGATCATCAACGGCAGGTCCACGGTCTCCTCGGGCAGCCACGCTGAGCCGGGGCCTTCTTTCAAACCTCGACGAGTGACGGCGATCTGCATGGCTTCAAGCGGGTTCATCGACGTCACCGACCAATCACTGCCACAGGCAATGACAGCACCGGTCTTGGCGACACTGCGAATGGGATACAGCCAGCGAGACCGTTCGGGACCAAGCACCGGAATGGTCATGTCGACGATGTAAGGATCAGCCCACGCCCACAACGGTTGGAAGTTGGCGATCACTCCGAGCTTTCGAAACCGATCGATATCCGTTGGGTCGAAGAGCTGAATGTGAGCCAGGTGATGCCGCGAGTCTCGGCGACCATTGCGATCGCGCGCGAACTGCAGTGCGTCGAACGATGATTGAATCGAGCGGTCTCCAATTGCGTGGATATGGATTTGGAAACCGAGTCGATCTAACTCGGCGGCGATTGGTTTGAGAGCTTCCGGTTCGAAGTTCAGCCAGCCTCGGTCTTCGCTCTTGAGATACGGCTGCAGCAGTGCGGCGGTCTTGGATTCGATGACTCCGTCTTGAAAGATCTTTACGGCCGTCGCTCGCAGACGCTTGCCGTGGTACTTCGATCTCCACTCCACGAACTGCGGAATCTGATTCGTGCCCTTAAGCGGATCGAACCACATCGCCGCCACCGTGCGGACACTGAGACGACCGGACTTATCAAGATCAGCCAAGGCATCGAGATGCTTCTCGGTGCAGCGAGCTTCTTGCACCGACGTGATGCCACAGCGGTTGGCAACTTCGAGTCCACGTTGCAGCCCCGCGACATACTCGTCGTGCGAGTACGGCGGGATCTTGTTGATAACCAACCGCGCGGCGGATTCACGCAACGTGCCGGTGGGTTCGCCGGTCTTGGGGTCTCGTTCAATGCGTCCGCGCGGCGGATCGGCGGTCTCTTTGGTGATGCCTGCGATTTCCAACGCCCGCGAATTCACCCAAGACGAATGGCCGTCGTAAGCATCCAACAGCACGGGACGGTCCGGCACGATCTTGTCGAGTAACTCTTTATGAGGATTGCCGCCACTCAACGTCAGCGGCCAACCGCCACCTCGGATCCATTTCTTGTCGGGATGATTGTCGGCGTACCTCTTCACGACTGGAAGCACTTCTTCGATCGTCTTAAGCCCATTCAGATCGCACTCGCCCAGCTCGATGCCGCCACCAACCAGATGCACGTGCGAGTCATGAAAGCCGGGCAGGAGCATCTTGCCTGTGAGATCGACACAGCGGGTTTCAGGTCCGATCCACGCGGCCAGTCCCGCATCGCTCCCGACATAAATGATCCGACCGCCGCGCAGCGCCACGGCTTCCGCCCAACTGCGAGACGCATCGACGGTGTAGACCGCACCATGTTGAAAGACCAAATCTGCAGGCCGGTTCGCGGCGGCCTGTGCAAGCAACGTCGATGGCAACATGGCCAAGAGGATTGTCAGCAGTCGCGCGAGCATGTTGCGTCCTGTGATGAGACCAAGCCGTTTGGGATGCGGTCACACGTCAGGTGAGTTACCGCGTTGAGATCGTCGCGCTATTGCTTCTTCAAGAACGGTTCAAAGGGAGCGGTTGCAGGATCAAGGTCAGCAAATGGTTTGCGATCGGGGAGCACTCGCACTGCTGTCGATTGCTTGAAGGGAGTCAGTGCGCCAACGTCGTAGGCGCACTCGATGTAAAACGCACTCCACCCCTTGTCGGGTTCGGAAACGGTGCCGACATACTTGCCGTCAGCTTGTGCCGTTAGCTCGATACTGGAGTAACCGCGTCCGATGGTTTGCAGACGAAAGTCGCGAGCCTGGGGATTCGTTGCCTGCCACAGCAGAACCTTGGTGGGTGGTTGCTCGCTTCGAAGCTGAATCGAGCCGTCCTTCTCGAAGGTCCAATTCATCTTCGGTCGCGGTTTGTTCGCCAGGATCATTCGATAGAACGAGATGATCGAATCAAGGGCGTCGGTCGCTCGTAACGAGTGGTCGCCATTGGGCACGTAGCGCAGCAGTTTTTCGCCGGGCAATTTGTCGAAATAGAACTGCGACGAGTCCGGGACAAAGAACTGATCGCCCGAAGCATTCACGATGTATTTGGGGATTGTGAGTCGATCGCGATACGAGAGGGGATCGTCGATGCGATACAGGTCATGCATCTTAGGATCGGTGACTCGATGCATGATGCGATGTTCGTAGTAGTTGCCGATCGCCGTGGCCCAGAATCCATAAACCGCTGCGTGGTGTCGCATCGACGCGTCCACGCTTAACACATCAATCACAATGGGAACGATGGCCTCAACGCGCGAGTCCGCGGCAGCAGTCATCCACGTTGTCCAGCCACGCTTCGAAGCGCCAGCGACGACAAAGCCATCAATGGGTGTGTCGTGCTGTCGGCCAAACTCCTGCAAGCAGTTCATGGCGCTGACTGCACTCTTCACCATCGGCAGCCGAGCCAACCACTCTGTCTCACTACTCTTGAGATATTGGTCCCAACCATACGCAATCAAATCGTCCTCACGACGTGGCTTGCCGTCGTTGTGAAAGACCAAGGGCTGATTGGGCACCATCTTCAATTCGGCGACGACGCTTCCTGTCGCGGTAGCGATTTGCGCAATCATTGGGTCAGAGTTCTCGGTCATCGGACGGTCGTTGGAACCGCCACCAATCATCAAGAATGCCTTTTTCGCGGTGACTTTCTTGGGCTTCACCACAACCAACCAATGTTTCCAAACCGGCTGATCGACTTGCTTCTCGGTCAGCCAACTTTGAGATGTCAGCTCGATAATGATGGTTGTCGAAAACGAGCTATCCACCGTCTTCGCAATCTTCCACTGATAAGCAGGATCCGGCTTGCGAATGTAATCGTCCAACACCGTCGAGCGCGGTTCAGCAGCCACGAGATAACCGCTCAACAAGATCGTTGAGAAGCAGACCAGACTTAGCAGTTGTCGCATGGTTGGCTTCTGTCGTTCCGATGGTTGGGGGAAAGGCGGAAGCTGCCATCAGAGCAGCTTCTGTAAGAGTTCTAGCAACTCGGGCTGGCTGACT
>OMIV01000321.1 GCA_900299185.1 Planctomycetaceae bacterium | reverse complement strand
GCCAGAGTCACCTCAAGAGCCGCTGGTGAATCGCGGCCCAGCGCGTAAATGACGCGGAGTCTGACCATGAGTCATGACCTCGATGCAGCTCAAAAGCTGAAGACCGTGCAAGAGTTGCTTGTTGTTATCGCTTTGCTCATCGCAGCCGTTGTGTGCCGCAGCTTTTGGCTCAAAGAGTTGCCTGCGAACGCGACTGCCAATTCCATTTCCAAATCGCCAGAGCCCAGTTCGGTTCAGCCTGAGTAATAGAATTGTTCTTCGAGTACGCCATCGCTGCCGGAATCTCGGTGCTCGACCTTCCCGCTCCGTCGTCTTCGCTTCCGTCGATCGTGACGAATGGCTCGTTGACTTGATTCGCGGCGTCCTGAAAGAGTTGATCTTGCCTCACGCCTGACTTTGCCAACGACGCTCCGCAAGCCTGAGTCACATTGCCTGATGCCCGAAATAGACGCCCAGTGCGAAGAGAATAGGGTGTTCTGCTTTCGTGAGTCCGACTGTAATTTCAAACTTGCGCAGCAACTCTTCCATCAACAGAACATCGTTAAGGACCAGTTTTCAATCCAAAACCGCGCGATGGAAGCGAGACGCGACAAACGACGAACTCGGGAACTTGGCGCAATGAGGACGGCGGTGACGTCTTGAATAATCGGAAGGCCCTCAATGGTGCTGCTGAGCATCACTGGTCGACCGTCTGAGCATTCACTCGCTTTCGATTCTGATCGTGAAACGCGAGCGGACTGTGCCCGGCGTCATGCGTTTTTCTGCCGTTTTGAAAGGTCGTGCAGGGCCTCGTGTCCCCAATAAATCCCTACGCCTAATAAGACGAAGTCATAGACGAGTGCTCCCTTTCCCTGGATCACGGCAATCACCGAGGGCATGAGTAAGACGTAACTCAGCATGAGACCTATCTCGATACCTATCTTTCCTGCGGAAATGCCCAACGCTGCGGCAAGCACGAGCCCACAGCCGCCGCCAATGAAGAAGGCACACATTTCAAACGGACTGCTGTCAAAGGTCGTCAAGCTGCCGATCGCAATCATTAAGCAACCGATAAAGAGCCAATAGCCTGCCGCGCGGTGCAGAGATTCCATTGAGCGACTTTCAAATTGACGTCCCTCAATGCAGAGGGCTCGCAGATCAACGCTGACCTACGAGCCCTGATTCGAAATCGGTTGATGGCAAAGTGCTCATCCAAATGAGGGCTCTTAGCCAATCCGCAACTGGCCGCGACAATTAACGGCCAGCCTCCTCGACACCGACTTTATGGCGATTCGTAGCACGAGCGAGTTGTCGTCGTGCAGTCCTTGCCGTTGCAGAAGCCTTTGTCAGGGCCGTAGATCGTTTGTGTGTTGGCGCACCAGAAGTTGCCGTCACCGATCCGGTCTTCGGGCTTCAGGCCCGCGTTCATGTAATAGCCCTTCGACAGCAAATGCCGACAGCGCTCGCCTTTCACAACTTCGAGTTCTTGTTGCATGGCTTTGTCCTTTGATGGGGTTATTTCAGATCCGGTTCCAGTTGGCCGACGGCTCGCAGCAGCGCGCGTTTTACGGCGGCTCGGGCCATTTGCACTTTGAACTCGTTCATCGACAACGGGGTCGCTCGCGAAACGGCGATGTCAGCCACTTGCGCGGCTGTATCTTCGGTTACAGACTGGCCGACGATGGCTCGCGCGGCTTCCATTGCGATCCACGGAGTCGGAGCAACGTGACCTAAGGCAATGCGAGCTTCTCGCACGATGCCGCTTTGCATCTTCAGCCACACTGCCGCTGCTGCTTGAGGACGATCGAGGCCGGCCATTTCGAGCACTTCGTAAGCAGCACTCTTCTCGTCCGACTTCGCATTCGGCAGCCACACGTGAGTGATGAGCTGACCGGGCTTCAGAACCGCCGTGCCTTGAGCGTTGCTCTTCGGTGTGACGAAGAAGTACTCGAGCGGCACCATCTGCTCTTGTTGGCCGGGACCGATGACTCGGACCTTTGCGCCCCACGTGATCGCAGCGGGTGCGAAGCGCGACGAACTCACGAACTTTGCCGGGCCGCTGTTGCCGAAGATCGCGTGATAGCGATTGTCGCCGGCTTCAATCAGCGAGGCTCCGTCGTGCAGCGCGAGTAATCCATAACCGTTGCGGAAGTACCAGCAGGCCGGCCATTGGCACAGGTCGCCGATCAACGTCCCCATCGCTTGAATCTGAATCGCACGATGGTTGTCGATGATCTGCAACAACGAGTGATGCTCGGCCAATTCCGGAGCGGCCAACGCGTCGTCGAGCGTCACGTTGGCACCGATCAGCACTCCGTCACCGTCGCGACGAATGCCGCTCAGTGAGGAGATGCCTTTGATGTCGACGAGCCGCTGCGGTTGCAGCACGTCGCGTTTCAGCAAGTTCATCAAATCAGTTCCGCCCGCCAGAACCGCCGTCTGACCGTCGTGAGCATTGAGCAGCTCGACGGCTTCAGCTTCGGTTTCAGGCCGGGCATATTCGAAGGGTCGCATGCGGACCTCCTTGAAAGTGAAAGGGAATTGCCTGATGGGGCAGTGTTTGTGGAAATGTGGCGTTGGCAGCTTCAGTGGGACGATTGGGACCGAGAGGACGAATGGGATTAAGAGAATTCGGTAATCTCATTCGTCGCATGCGTCCCACTTGTCCCATTGAGTGCGCTGCGAACTACGCCTTCTTCTTCAGCGCTTCTAACACGCGTTTCGGTGTCATTGGCAGCATCGGCACTCGCACGCCGATCGCGTTGGCGACTGCGTTCGAGATCGCCGCTCCGGTCGAGATCACTGGCGGTTCGCCGAGACCGACGACGCCGCGGTTGTACTCGCTGTCCGGTTCGTAGAACTCGCTAACGAGCTCGCCGATGTCGCCGATGCGCGGCAGCTTGTAGTTGTCGAGATCCGCGTTGATGTAGCGGCCCGTCGGGTTATCCATGATCCGCTCTTCAGAGACCGCATACGCGATACCCATGATGAGACCGCCATAAACCTGACTGTTCGCCGTCTGCGGATTGATCACCGTGCCGATGTCCTGCACCGAGACGATCTTGTTGATCTTGATGATGCCCGTTTCGGTATCGACCGAGACGTCCGCCATCTGACAACCGCCGACGAGCTTGTCGGTCAGGCCGTCATTGACCGGGCTTTCTCCCGTGACTTCCAGAGCCATCGG
>OMIV01000320.1 GCA_900299185.1 Planctomycetaceae bacterium | reverse complement strand
GTTTGATGCCTTCGGCCAATTGCGTTTCCGCCGTCTTCAATGCCATCGCCGCTGCTTGGACTGTGGGAGCGATTGGAACTTCAACGACTCGTTCCGGTCGCAGAGTCAGCGCCGCATTGGGCTGATTGTTGACTCGCGGCTCAAGCTGAGATGTAAGAATCGTTAACCGGAGCGGCCCAAGCATGCCTGTCGGTCTGACGAACTTCACCGGGATCGTTGATTTGCTCATCAGCGGTAGCTGCGCCATCGCTTGAGCCTCCGCCCAATCAACTTGGAATGGAGTCATCGATTTCGGGCCAATGGACACGGCGATCTGCTCACGCAACCACAACGGAGTCCGATCATCAAGCGGCGCATCAGTGCGAACTCTGGCTGCAATCGTTCCGTCAGCCGACTTGGCTTGCAGCGTTGTGACCACCTGATTGATCGCTTCACCGGAACCAGTCAGCGTCAGCAACGTGCCGCTAGAATTGGCCGGAATCTCAGTCCCAGTCGCCGTCACTCCCGCCGGCAAGCTGCCGAGATTCAATTGGAGAGGAGCATCAAAGCCTCGACGAGCCACGTTGACTTCCAGCACGGCAGTCTCACCGCTCGCGATGTTGGCCACGTCTGACTTAGCCGTAACAGTGACTGACGGAACCGGCTTCTCGATGTTGTTGATAACGAGACGATAGATGGCATGCGGGCTGGCCACGTCCAAAGAATCTCGCACTGCCACCACCAAGGTGTCGACATTGGCGGGCACGGTGTATTCGAGGCGCGGATCCGTCGACGCCGCGGAGTCGTCATTGCTGGCCAACACGCCGCCGTCCTTGTTGCGAACTTCCAGAACCGCATCAATCGGCGAACCAAGCTGCTCGGCCAAGACGTCCAATGAAAGCTTCATGCCCGGCATGACAGCCAGTCGGTATTGGTCAACTTGCTGGGGCGCGTCGAGCCGACCGCTAATCGCAATAGGAATCGACGGCACCGGCTGCTCACCCGAACTGCTGACGGTGTTGGGGCCAGCGACAACTGCTTCGACAAACTCTGGAAGCGAACTCAACAGGACGCTGGGAGCTGAACCGCTCGCCGTTTGCGGATTAGGCCAAGCTGTCGGAATAACATCACCATCAAGAGGTGCTTTGAACGGCACCTTTAGTCCTGCCAACGGCCCAAGCAATTCCAGTGTCACTTCTTCTCCGCGTTTGATGGCAGGCGGAAACGCGAGGTCAGCTGCCTGCCATTGCCCAACTTTCAGACGAAAGAAACTGGCTCCCGGCGGTGCGTATTGCAGGTCATGTAGCTCGATTGTGTATTGGCCGTCGCGCGGCAACTTCGACGCGATGCGACAGTCACCGGCCAGCGTTTTGTTAGGTAAGGCCCAAGCGACCTGAATGCGTTGAGCGTCATAGAGGTGTAAGACCGGACGCAGCTTGCTGCCGAGTCGCTTGGCTTCCACTTCGATGAGCAGTTCGTCGCCAGCTTTGGCCGTGAATGAAGTCTTGGAGATACCGCTGCCGGGCACGGTGCCATGCAAACTCACGGGCAGAGCCGCGATCGTTTCGGAGATCGGCAGTTGAGGCAGTCGATCCAGAGCGACAGTGACTCCATTCGACAGCCCATCTGTTGTTCCGAGTCTCAATTGAGCAACGCTCGGCACGATCTCATTCGGCAAGGTGGCAGTTAACACAACACGGTTCGAGTTGCTTTGCTTCTCGTCGATGGCGGCTTCGATCAAGCTTGCATTGAGCCAGAGTTTCGGAGCGGGCAACAGATCAGTGCCATCGATCGTCACGACAGTCGGCAGACCGATCTGGAAGCCACGCACATTGACCGCTCGAATCTCCGGCGGCTTGGCGATGGCGACCGAAGACATCGCCGCGAAGCAACCACAAAGAACGAGTCGCAGAGCTTGGTTCATGTTCTCTCTCACTAGCGAAGATTGCCGGCTTGCCATTGTGGCTGACGATGATGTGTTGCTTGGTGATTCGTTTCGCCAAACAACTAGCAGCTGCGCGAACGCAGGCGAGTACTGACTCGCGAATGGATTCTGCGGGACCATGAGCCTGACATCACTCGGCAACTTCCATGATTACCGCAATCACTTTTCAATCCGATGGAAGTCGCAGTGCAGTTCATCGCAAAGACCATCGATTGGATAAGCGAAGCCCTGCGGGAGATGCCGAGGGATATGCTTAGTCTCTCAACGATGTCTCGATGAAGAGACGGCATCGCCGATCCATCCGTCGGATTGAATCGGCAATTCGTCATCGTGAAGCAAGGTCGGAAAAGCTCATTCAGAGACTGAGCGTTATTCGAATCAGAACAACTGCGAGATCGGCTCAGCTTCAATCAACCGAATGGGGCGATTGCCCGGACCGGGGAACATCGTAGTTTCGAGGTCGATACCCATCGCGTGATAGATCGACGCCAAGATTTGCGGCGGTTCGATCGGGTTGTTTTGAGGTCGAGCACCTTGCTTGTCCGACGAACCAATGACTTGGCCGCCTTTGATCGGACCGCCCACCATGAAGTTGGTCCACACACCAGGATGGTGGTCGCGACCCCCACGAGGATTAATGGTCGGGGTTCGACCAAACTCGCTCAGCACACAGACCACGGTGTCGTCGAGCATGCCGCGCGACTCTAAGTCTTCAATCAAAGCCGTGAAGGCCCAGTCAAACTGCGGACAAAGCAATCGTTCGTAATCGAGGTACGTGTTGTTCAAGCCGCCGCCGTCGGCATGCATGTCCCAGCACGACAGATTGAAGACCGTGTCGAAGTGATTGACGGTCACATAACGAGCACCACGTTCGAGTAGTCGGCGAGCCATCAAACAACTCTGACCGAGTGTGTTACGACCATAGCGATCTTGGAGCTTGCCACTTTCTTGCGTGAGGTCGAACGCCTGCTTCGCTTCAGGCGAGGTCAACAAATTAAAGGCTCGTGCGTATGCCGTATCACGTCCGATCTCGGGATTTGTTTCGGCTTTGCGTTGCACGTCATCGATCTGAGTGAGCAGCTGCTTGCGTGCGTTGATTCGAAACTCAGCCTGGCCTGATGGGGGTTGCAGATCCAGCACCTTGAAGTCCGAACGAGCCGGGTCTGCGCCCAGGAAGAACGGCTCATGAGCGCTGCCTAAGAAGGCGGCGGTCTGGCCATGCAACGGACCTGCCCCCGTATTGCCAATCTTTCCCGGCAGAATGATCGACGCTGGCAACGTGCCTCGATTTCCGAAGACACGCGAAATCACCGAGCCGCTGTAAGGCTTCATACTGTCCGGGTTGAAGTCGTGTCCGGTCATCATCCAGCGTTGACCGTTCTCGTGAGTCGCACCTGTCTTGTGATGCAGACTGCGAATGAGAGCGACCTTATCCATCATGCGAGCCATCAACGGAAAGTGCTCGCAGATCTGAATGCCGGAGACATTGGTGTCGATCGGTTTGAACTTGCCCCGAATCTCTGCGGGAGCTTCGGGCTTCATATCCCAGGTGTCCGTCTGACCTGGAGAACCGACCAAAAAGATGGTCAGGCAATTGCGAATCTTTTGTTGGGAAAGATCAACCGCGCCGTTGGCTTCGAGCATCATCGATGCAGGCAACGACAAACCCATCAGCCCCGCAGCTCCGGCTTGTAAGAAGCTGCGTCGAGTCGGTCCGTGACCAGCACACATCGGGACTTTTTCGTGACCAATATGAAGCATCGAGACCTCTTTTCTGCGTGCAATATGAAGTGGTGTCTGGAGTGTTGTTACCAGTCGCTGATCCGCAACTCATCGTAACTAGATCGAGTAAGTAACCTTGTTCGAGATGTCGATCAGCTTGCTCTTGGTGTAGTTGCCTGCTGGGTCTTTGGCATAACCCTCGTACTTAAACATCTGCAGTACGACCTCATATTCGCCGGGCGTCGCGTCGGAGTGCTCGTAACTGAAGTCGGAACGAGCCGGAACGGTCGCCACGACTTGGCCGTTGAGTCGAATCTCCCACAGCAACTGCGAACCCCAATCGTTCGTGACGTCGCTGCGAACGAGCTTACGACCATCCAAGCGAATCTCCGCTTTCGGGGTGCCCTCGAACTGCTGTTCCATGTGTGCCTCGACAAAGAAATCCAATGGTCTGACTTTTGAAACGAGATCACGAAGCCTCGATCAAGTCCGCACCAAAATCGCATCTCGAAACTCGGTACGTCGCCACCGATCTCGGTTCAAACCGAGATAACTGACTCAGTCAAGACTTCGCGGCGGCAACATATCGGTCACAACTATTGCGACCAAGGCGAAACAGCGGCCCGTCCTGCAAACAAAGCCAGAACTCAAGGCCCGCCTCTTTTGGTTCGATATCGAGTCAGCCAGCATCACTGACCGAGTTGCTTGCCAGGCAGTGACTGTAATGCCCCGCCCTCAATCAGACCGAAGTCTTGATCGCAAGACACGTCATCGAACTGCTGTTGCAAACCAGACGGCCAACGAACGATGAGCGAACGAACTTGTTTGGCTTCTCCCACACCAATCACCAAGCGCCGCTCGTTCGATGCTTGGTAGCCATCTCCTGCGGTGACCTGTCGCACCAGCGTTCGATCTCGAACCACCACTCGCACAATGGCCCCCACCGCATCGCGATTGGATGACACTCCAAACAATTTCAGAGACAGATAGTGACCACCGTTTTCAGTCGTATTGGTTAGAAGCGCGGAGTCATCGTGAAGATGTCCAACAACCAGATCTTCGCGACCGTCTCGATTCCAATCCCAACGAGCGACCGCGCGTCCCAACCATTGTTGTTCGAAGTAGCTGCCCAACTTCGAGCCAGGGACTTCCTCAAACTCGATCGCGCCTCGCCGACGACGAAACACTTGAGCTGGCATCCGATAGGGCTTTCCAAATCGCCGCAGGTCATCGACATGGCCGTTGGCCACAAAGAGTTCCAACACTCCGTCCGAATCAAGGTCGATGAACTGCGTC
>OMIV01000319.1 GCA_900299185.1 Planctomycetaceae bacterium | reverse complement strand
TGTGTATAAGAGACAGGTTATCTCCCGGCAATCGAATCTGTTGCAGGTACCCCGACCGCGCGTCGAAGCCGTTGAGCGACAACTTCCCGAGCACAACTTCGGTATCACCGTTGACGGACGGAATATTGAGCAGCCTCAATACGCGATCGACTCGCCGCACGAAGATGCGGGCCTCTTTGATTAACCGCACGGCTTCATCGTCGCCACGTCCTTCCGAGATGATCTGTGCGAGATCAAGGATCGTGATGTCGCGCCGCATTAAGTCTGAGAGCAGCGGCAATCGCTGCTGCATGAACTTCACGATGGGGCGAATCGGATCGAGCACCTGATTCACTTTGCGAATCACTGGCCCGGCAAAGCGATCGAAGAAGTCGCCTAACCGCAAACGCACATCGCCGAAGCTGATGTCGGGAGCGCCTCCGAAACTCGACGAATTCGAATCCGTCGTTGTCCCGACATTGAGGAAGTCCCATGCGAGATGAAACTCGGTGCGGAGTGACGGGAATGTCGCATCGCCTTGAAAGCTCGTCGTCAAATTCAGGTTGATGTCGGTGTTTGCCGAGAACTTCGCGTCGATCTTCGTTCCGCCGAGCTCATCCAAACTGAGCCGACCGTTGCCATTCGGATCGCTGATGTTGGCTTGAAACGACGCGCTCAAGTGCGTCGCTTTCTCACCGCGATCGAGCTGCCCATTGTGATTCTGGTCCGCATTGCCGATGTCGGTCGCATCAATCTGCAAGAAGCCCAATCGCCCCTGCGCGTGCAGTTCCGGAGTCGTTGCTTCGATGTAGACGCCGAGTTCCGACGGCTTGCCGTCGAGCGTCACCGTCTGCCCGTTCGAATTCACCGCAGCGATCGTCGTATCGAAGAAGACGCCGTCCGTGCGGCTCACTCCGAAGCCGAACGCGAGATCAAAGCCGACTTGCACTTGAGCTTGTCCATCAAGCGTCAGTCCCAGTTTGTCGAGACCCGTATCGAAGTTGATCGGCACGTTGACGATCTGCTTCTCTTTGCGGAGATGAATCTCGAACGTGATGGTGTTGGTGTTGCGAGTGACTTGAGAGAGTTGAGTGATGCGCACGCCGTCGGCCCAAACGATGATGTCATCCGCCGAGACGTCGGTGCCCGCGTCATTGCTATCAACGAGCCAATTCAAACCGCCGGGACCGAGCGCCTCGAATAGCTTCTGACGAATGAAGCCGACGGACTTCGGCCCGGCCTGCCTCAAGTTGTCGAGCACCCGATCGCGCACATCGCCGACAAAGCGAATCGCCTTACCGAGGTCTTTGCCGACAACGGGCAGCTTCGACAGGAAAACCTGATTCTTGATCGCGAGATCAATTGCGTTGAAGAAGCCCTGCCATCCATTCGTGATTGCATCCAATTGCGATGTCAGATCAACGCCGTTGAAGAGTTGATCGAGGCTCGGCACGGTGATCTGCGTCGTGCCGACGATGTCATTCAAATTACCGACCGTGACTGAGAACGCGCCGATCGACTGTGCTTCGGTCGGTGCGTTGACCGGCAGATTGATCGCGCCTTGTCCGGTCACCGCGAATTGGAGATCAGTGAGGATGTCCTCATTGAGATAGTGCCGTCCGTCGCCGACCGGCTTAAAGCCGACGCCGAAGGTTGCCGGTCCCGTCGTGCTCGGATTGCCGTCTTGATCAATCGCGATTGAGCCATTCGTGACCCATGCGCCGACGGGGCCGAGTGCGAGCGACACATTGATGTTTTGACCGATGACCGAGCCCGTGAGATTGGCTGCCGTTGTGTCGTACAGAAAGACGCGCGGGCTCGACGGCGTCGTTGCATCAATGCCGAAATCAAGCTGCAACGCAGCTCCGACTTTGATCTCAATCTGCCCGCTCGAACTCGCATCAACGAGCCCGCCGACTCCGGGCAAGAGCTTGCTCGCGAGATCAAGATTCAAACCGACCGTCTGCTGAAAGAGCGTCGGTTCGAACTTCAATTGGAACTTCACCGACTTCTTTCCGAGCGAGTTATCCAATGAGACTTCGACCAATGTGCCGTCAGTCCCCGCCGTTGAGTCGAGTCCTAGAACGCTTTCGAGCTCCGTCTCTAAAGCCTCTTCAATTTGATCGAGATACTTCGCCGGATTCGCGCTGTACTGATTGATGAGCTTGCGAAACGCCTTGCTGAGTCCCGCAACTTCACCGAGCGACTTATTGATGCCCGGCAACTTGTCCTTCAGGAACGACGAGCCTTCGAGCTTCACGATGTAGTCATAGACTTGCTCGAGCGCCGCACTGATCGCATCCGGCGAGACATTGCGGAATTGATTAAGGTCCGGCGTCGTCGACGGCGCAGTGACGGTGATGCTGCTCGGATCAAAGCCGCGCGCTTCGGCGGCTTGCGGAGTGTTGTTGCCGAGAAACACTCTGTTCCAATCGACCTGCACCGTATCGCTGAGCGTCAGCCCGAGAATCTTTGCTTGCAGAGGCAACGTCAGATGCGCTGAGCCTGTCAAAGTCGGAGCCGTCACGAGCGTGCTCAAACTCCCGAGCGAACCGAACAGCTCGCTGAGCGTGATGCGATTGGTCGTGCCCGCATCCGTTCCCGGATCTTTCAAACCGAGACTCGCGGCGACATGCGCATTGACCGAGCCATGCACCACTTTCGCTTGCGCGCGCCAAACGGAAGCCGACGCATTCACATCGCTCGCCGAAGCATCGAACGTCGCGGTTAAGAAGTTCGCAGTCGGCATGACAAAGAAGTGCTTCGCGAGCGAGTCGCCGTGCAAAGGCGGACTATCAATGCGTCGTTCGCCGTTCTTGTCCGAGTCAGCCGCTTCGCCATAGAGCCCGAGACCCACTTGCCCCAGTCCAATCATCGACGACGAAGTGCCGGCGACTTTGAACGTCCCGTTTCCATTCGAACGATCGAGCAACTCGAAATGATCGCGGGCTTCATCGGGATTGTTCGCCGTCAAGCCGTCGCTGCTATTGGCGATCCGCGCGACGAACTTCGCTTGTCCCTGCGCATCGCGCGGAGCCGCCGCGTTCAATCGATCGAGCACATCTCCGACAGTCGTCAGTGTTTGACGCACTCCGCTGGCGAGCGGAGTCAGATTCACATTGAAGGTCGTGCCGTCGCTGAGCGTGATCTCAAAGTCCGGTGCATCGAGCGCGGCAGTGATGTCGTCTGCTGACAGAGGCGCCTCGGGATCGAGACTGATCGGCGTCTTCGTGAGGACATCTTTATTACCCGGCAAACTGTCGAGCCGCGTATTGCGCGTCAACGTGAAGCCCGCGCCGAGTGCCGTCAGTCCCACTCCCAAACGGAAAGTGGCATTGAAGTCCGACAGCAAATTCAACGCGTTTCGTAGCGGAGCACTCGTCAGCAGCGTGCCGTCGACCGTTGCGTTCGCGAGTCCGAGATCGACGATGGCTTGCGAGCTATTCAAAGCCGCGACCGAGAGCGTGCCATTGCCAGTTGTCAGATCGCGCAGCAGCAAGCGAGTGCCGGTGACACTCAACTCGGCGCGGAGTTTGTTCGCCCCCGCCGTATTGATCCGCGCGAGCAACGAGTCGATCGAGTCACCGCTTTGCACGTCGACATCGACCGTGCTGCCATCTTGAGTCGTGATGCGGAAGTCGTTGCTTGCATTGATCCGCACTCCCGTGCCGCCATTGAGATCACTCAGCGGAGTGCTGCCGGTCAACGGGATCGTGCCGAGTTCAACGATGTCGCCGAGATTGGTTTGGAAGCTCAGATCCGCAGACTCACGCAATAGCTCAGCGAGCAGATTCACCTGAAACGTCAGCTCGCGCGTCTGCACGTTGAAGCGGATGTCGGTGATCGTTGGCGCGAGCAACGCTTTCAGATCGTTGATCGTCTTGAAGACTTTGTCGGTCGGCGGATGACGCAGCGGCTCAACGGCCTTCTTGACCCATTCATTCTTGAGTGGCAGCACGTCACCGAGTCGCTTATCGGAGAACGGCAACTTCGTTTGCATGAACGATGAGTTCCGCAGTCCGTCGAGCCATTGCCCGATCTGATTCTCAAGAGCATCCGCGAGTGAGACCGTGCTGATCGAACGGAAGAATTCGAAGCCCTGACTGTTCGCAAACGTGAAGCTCGCCGGAGTCGCGTCGAAGAGATTCGTGTCGCTGATCGTGATGCTCGGCGCATTCACTCCGGTCGGGAATGCGAACGACGACTCATTGAGCGGATCGGGCCCCGTTGTCAGCGTCAGAGGAAAGTCCGTGCCCGTGCGGAAGTTCGTAATCGTGCCGGTCAAACTGCCGGTTGTTGTGAAGCTCAGCACGCTCCCCGCCGGTGCCGCCGTCAATTCACTGAGCGTTAAGCGGCCGTCGTTATTGGGGTCATTCACCGTGCTCGCGACCGATGCATTGAGCGTGATTGTCGGCGCATCCGACGTCAGTTGCAGCAGGCCAAAATTGAGCACGAGCCCGGCATTGGAAAGACCGCTCGATCGCGCTGTTGCGACGACGTTTCCGACCTTGATGTAGCTCGCATCATCCTCTGCGAGCGTCGGATCAAATCTCATTCCGATCGTGATCGGAACATCGACATCCAGCGCGACATCAAGCTTTGTGCTTTGCGCGATCTCGAAGCCGTACTTCTTCGCGAACTCTTGAAAGTTCAACGTCTGAGTCACAGTCCGACTGGAGTGGCTCCCAAAGCTGATCTCGACTTGATCGGCAGTGACCGTGACCGTCGGGGCATTCGCACCGCTCGCAAACGAGACACGCGGATCGTCGGCTCGAACAGTCGAGATAAAGGTCTGCAACGCATCGGTCGTGAGCGGCAACGTCGACTGTAAGAATTGCTGCACTACGTCAATGTTCGAACTCACGCTCGCGCCGATACCGAGCATGTCAGCGACCTCAAAGTTGAGCGGCTCCGACGAGAACAATTCGCGCCCCGTAACCTCATCGAGCAACCCCGTCGCAGGCAGCTTGCGCGAGGTCTGAAACGCACTCAGTGCCGCTCGACTATTCGTCCCGAAGAGGCCGTCTGCTGAACCGGGATTGATCCGAGTCTCATGCAGATCGAGTAACTGTTGTTGCACCGCTCGCGCACCGCCGAAGAGCCGCAAGGCCACTGGATGAGTGACTTCAGCAACAGTGATCTGACCGTCGTTGTTGAAGTCGACGGACTGATTGGCGGCATAGCCCGTCGGACTATTGGCTTGAGTGAAGAGCACCGTGCTCGGAGCGTTGCTCGGAGCCCCGCGCAGCACGGCGGTGTAGACCGCTTCGAGCGACGGCAGTTGTCCGGCAAAGGGCAAGAAGTACTGCTCGACATCATCAAGCTGTTGCAGCGCCGACTTCGCGCCGAGTGCCGCGACGGTCGTCCCGAGACTCGCTGCCGTCGCCGGTTGAAACTGCAAGAGCCCGACGCCGTCAAAGCCTTCGCGCCGATAATTGGCGGCAAAAGTGCCGTTCGTCTGATAGCTCATCACCGCGAGCAGATACTCGGAGCGCGTCTCGACATTGGCCGCAATCTCAGCGACGCGATTCAGAAACGCGGCTTGAGCAGCGGCGTCTCCGAGGTTCTCAAGGCCCGCAACGCGGCGCACATCGACCGGCTGCTCGCTCAATTGATCGGCACCCGGAATCGTCACTCCGGCAGCCGACTCTGTGACGGCTGCGGGAGACAATTGCTTGATGACTCGATTCGCTGCGGAGTTCTTCGCCGCTTGATCAATCTGCTTCGCCCCGCGATCCGCGACTTCTTGCAGCGACTGACGTTGAACCGGCGACAGCGTCCCAATCGACGGCGGTGAGAGTTCGACATGCAGCACGCCCGCCGGCAAGTCGGTTGTGCTATAGGCCAGAGTCTCACCGATCGAGGCGTTGTATTGAGCCGCCAGCGTGCCATTGCGGAGCACGAACTTAGAGACACGCGAGCCGCCCGCCGCATTGTTCCGCAGCGCATTCAGCAGTCCCGTGAGCGCCGTATTATTGAGCCCGCTGAAGCTGATCTCGGCAGCCATTCCCGGTCGCTGCGGATTGCTCAGCGTCGTCGCATGATCGTGAGTGCTGCCCGTTCGCGCCGAGAGCACGGTCACAGTCTGCGCACCGCTGACGAGTGGCAGCGCTTTGTTGAGCGTGTCGATCAACCAACTGGCGGCAAACTTCTCCGTTGTCGGGATCGACGTGCCGGCTTCCGGCGTTTGGTATTCGAGCCATGCCGGCGCTTGAGGCGACATCAAGAACGCCCGCGTTCGCTCGTCGAGTTCTGACGACGGCGAAGTCGTTGCCGGTCCAACAACCGAGTTAAAGAGCCGAATCGCAGCGCGCGTCTCTCGACCGATGATGCCGTCTTCTTTAAGTCGCTCACCGGACTCACCGGGATAGCCGAGCTCATTCAAGCGGCGTTGCAACGCGATGACGTTCTCATTGGCTTTAACCGTGAATCGCAAGTCATCAACGAGCACGCGCGATTCGAAGTTGCTTGCCCCATTGGACGACTTCAGCTCGACGGTCAGCGTCTGCACCGTCCCGCGTCGTGCGGACGAGACCGGTATCGAGAACTCGCGCCAGTCGTCATCAACTTCGGATACCGAGAAGGTCGCCGCCTCATTAGTTGCCGACCCGAAGTAGATCTGCAAGACGTCGTCCGCACTCGCATTCAGCACCTTCATGCGGAGCGTCAATCGCTC
>OMIV01000318.1 GCA_900299185.1 Planctomycetaceae bacterium | reverse complement strand
ATGTGTATAAGAGACAGCACCCCCAACCCCTCTCCCCAGGGGGGCGAGGGGAGTTTAGGACTCTCTGACTGGCTGCGAGTTGCGGAGCGATGCGTCTACATAATAGCTCGGTTGCTTTGCGACTGAGATTGCTCTTCAAGCAACTCCGGCTTTGTCGTTCTGATACCGCATCAAGTCGAAGGAGTGACTCATGCGGTGGCGGTTTGGATTCGTGAATCAAGCTCGTGCGTTGGCGCTGCGAGCAATGCGAGTGGTCGGTTGGTGCTCGCTCGCAGGGACCGTCGTGGCGGCGGGGTTTGTGGCATTGATCTGGCAGTTGTTCCCGGTCCCAGTCGCGAAGCTTGAAAATTGGCCGAGCAGTCCTGTGGTCACGGATCGAGATGGCCGCACGTTGGCCAAGTTGGTCGGACATGATGATCAATGGCGAATGCCGGTTTCGACGGACTCGATCTCGCCGTGGCTCGTGCAAGCCACCGTGGCCGCTGAAGACGCTCGCTTCTGGGAGCATCCGGGCATTGATGGCTGGGCGGTGTTGCGGGCTCTCCATCAAAACGTGACGTCGGGGCGAGTGGTCTCTGGAGCGAGCACTTTGTCGATGCAGGTTTGTCGGATGCTCGACGACCAGCCGCGCACGTTGTTCTCAAAGTTCGTTGATGGCGTGCGAGCCGTGCAGCTCGAACAGCAGCGTTCGAAGTCGCAGATCGTTGAGGACTATCTCAATGTCGCGCCGTATGGCGGCAACATTCGCGGAGTCGAAGCCGCCGCGCTGCTGTACTTCAACAAGCACGCGCGAGACCTCTCGTTGGGTGAAGCCGCGTTGCTGGCAGGTATTCCTCAACAGCCGAGCCGCTTGCGTCCTGACCTGCATTTAGAACGCAGCCTTAAGCGTCGCGACTATGTGCTCAGCCGCATGACGGAGCTGGGGATGATCTCTAATGACTTGGCTCAGACGGCTCGGTCCTTGCCTGTCGAGATACGTCGACATCGCTCGGATGGAGTATCTTCGGTCGCGGCCTTTGCGTTGCAACGCCGAACTCAAGGCGGACAACTGGCACTGGATTCCGCGCTGCAAAGCATGATTGAAGAAGCCGTCGTCGAGCGGCGTCAAAAGTTGCCGCCGGGGAGCGATGTCTCGGTGGTCGTCATCGACATTGCGACGGGCGAACTGCGAGCACTCGTTGGTTCGGCGGACGCGACCGATCCAGTCGATGGCCAGATCAATGGCTTTATCGCGCGGCGTAGTCCGGGGTCGGCGCTGAAGCCGTTCGTGTATGCCGCAGCTTTTGAGTCTCGGCGACTGGTGCCCGAGTCCGTGGTCGTCGATGACCCTCAGCAGTTCGCGGATTGGACTCCCGAGAACTTCGATCGGGACTTTGCCGGACGGCTTACGGTGGGCGAAGCGCTGCGAGCTTCTCGCAACATCCCGGCGATCCATGTGGCTCAAGGTCTGGGGCTCGATCGTTGCTTGGGGGTGATGGAAGCTTGCGGGTTGAACATGCCGGCGGATGCTCATCGTCGCGGGGGACTGACGCTGGCTGTCGGTGGGATAGAGGTCACGCTGCTCGATCTGACGAATGCTTACGCCACGCTGGGGCGTAATGGTCATTACATGCCGACGAAGCTCTATCTTGATGGGGACTCATCAGTGGGGCGTGCCATGTTGGATGAAGCGAACCGAGGCTTGTCTTCGGATGTGTGCGCGACGATCAACGACATCCTCTCGTCGCGCAGGCGGCAACCTGTGGGCGTGGAGGCGGCGGCTCGCTGTCCGTGGTTTATGTGGAAGACGGGGACCAGTTCGGGGCG
Organism: Planctomycetaceae bacterium; assembly: GCA_900299185.1. GTDB lineage: Bacteria > Planctomycetota > Planctomycetia > Planctomycetales > Planctomycetaceae > AM-0621. The sequence goes on along the minus strand of OMIV01000318.1, from coordinate 5,389 downwards.
ACGCGACGCCTGGGCCGTTGGTCACAACCATCGATTTGCGATTGGAGTTTGGGTCGGCAAGTTTTCGGGAGTCGGTCATCACGACTTCGTTGGTAAGGAAGCCGCCGAACCATTGCTCGCGCGGTTGTTCTGCCATGCGACGTTGAGGAACGATCGAGATCCTCCGGCTCCCGGCACTTGGGTCGTCACGAATCCGTTGCCGCTGCCCGACATTGCCAACAAACCGCCGGTGCTGACTTCTCCGATGACCGGAGAAGTCTTTGTCGCTGTCGACGGTCGCACGGTGATTCATCCGCGCGTGAATCGAGACTTGGGAGCGAGCCATTGGTTTCTCAATGACCGCTTTCTGGGAGCTGATCGGCCAGAGCGTTTGGAACTCAGCACGGGTTCTTATGAGCTGCGTTGCGTGACTCCCACCGGTCAGGTGCTGGCCTCACGCTTTCGGGTGGAGTGACCATGATTGGCTGTCATCCGTGTGATCAACATCCGTGTGAAACGGATGGAAAAAGGGAACTCGGTCACGCATGAGATCGTTGGGAAATCTCATTTTCACACGGATGTTTCGCACACGGATCAGAAGGCTGACTTACTCCGTCACTTCGCCCAATGCCGCGCGGTAATCGGCTGCTGCATCGAAGTAGTTGAGATGCGCTTCGACCCGCGTCGAAGCCGCGTCCGCAGTGGCTTGCTCACGCAGGTTGACCAGCAACAAGTTGCTGTCACCGAGATCGAACTTACGACGCTCGGCAGTTTCCATTTGACGAGCGAGTTCCAACGATCGTCGGGCGAGTTCCAGTTGTTGGAACGCTGCGTTCAAGGCCGCGCTGGCTGATTGAACTTCGGCGATGATTTTCTCTTGAGTGAACTGCGACTTCGCTCGGACTTGAGCCAGCTTGCCTTCAATCGCCATCGCTTTACCGGCGGCCTTGCGACGTTGCAGCGGGACGCTGGCGATGACTCCGCCTTCGAGCTCGAACGGCGACTTATCGTCCTTCTTGGGACTGGATGCTTCGCCAACATCTTGAGAGCCAGAGACAACGGCATCGAGTTGCGGAAGTCGCAGGTTCTCCGCGGCGCAAAGGTCGATGTTGAGTTGCTCGCGAAAGATCGACAGGGCACGCAGCTCGGGCCGATTTGCGATCGCGAGTTGCAGATCGTTATCGAGATTACGCAACGCCGGGTCGTCTTCTCGCGGGAACTCGCGCGGCAATCGCGAGTCATCAATTACGCGCGGGTTACCGGAATCGTCTCGTAAGAATAATGACAGCTTGTAGGCCGACTGCTGAAACTTGCGTCGCGCGTCGATCAGCTTCGTGCGACGAGACACGATCAACCGTTCGTTGTCGACGAGCTCGATTTCAGATGCGTCGCCGTTCTTGACGCGAGTTTTCAGCCCGTCGTTTCGCTCGGTCGCGTTCTTTAAGAGGTCTTCATTCACGAGCACGATCTGTCCGGCAGCCACCCAATTCCAATAAGCAATCGACGCGGCCTGCACGAAGCCGATGAGCTGAGCTTGAATGTCAGGCTCGACCGACTGCACTTCCCAGTTGTTTCGCCAAATGCCGGCGCGGCGGTCGTCGATCTGTCGATTTTGTAGCAGCGGGATGATGGCTCCAGCTTTGAACTCGCCGCCGAGTTTCGTCGCACGCTCGCCGTAGTATGCCGGATAGTCGCCGCGTCCGAGTCGATAACCACCAAAGACCGAACCGCCGCTAAACAGCGGTTGCTCGGCACCGATCGAGTGCCGGTAGTTCTCATAGAAGCCCAACGGCCTGTTGAGAGTGTCGGCCTTCAACTTCAGATCGAACTCGCCGTTCGCTTGAAGCAGTTCACCTTGCGCGATGTTCCGCGAATAGAACGCGGACTGCAGCAACGGGTAACTCGAAATGACCGAGTTAATGACTTCGTCGAGATCCAATGCTGCCGAGTTCACTCGCTCGGGAGCCGGAGCGGATATGGGAGTTGTTGCGGATGGACTCGCTGCTTCGCGTGCCGGTTGCTCGGCACTAACGAGCTGGATCTTCTCTGTCGCTCGAACCGACCGCTGTTGCTCCGACGAATTGAGCGGCGACGAGAATGACGCTACTGGCTTGGGCTGAGTCGAGGACGCTGCATCATTGGCAGGTGCTCGCTCGATGCTGCGACGCGCGGAGTAGTTGGTGTGTGGAGCGACAGACGACGTCTTGCCGTCTTTGGTATGCACGCAGCCGCTCGCAACCAATGCCGCGCTCCACCACAGCACCAGCCCACCAATCATCCGCAATGTTGTCATTCCATGTGTTCCCTTTCCCGACGGACAAGTCATCGGCATCGGTAGGGTCTAGGCACGACTTACAGGCATGATCTTCAGAAGAACCGACCTGAATTACCTGGCTTGCCACGAGATGAGTGGCGAAGCCATGCCAAGGTGCAGAGTTGATGGAGTCATCTTCACGCAGATGAGTCGCGGTTCTCACACGAACAATTTCGTTTTAGCGGCTTCAGAGATTGCGACGACAGCGGGATGTTTGAGGCGACGCTCGACAGAGACCGCGTAGAACCGTTCGCGGACTTCGTCGACTCGACCGACTTCGGTCACTCCGTATTGCCGACAGATCTCAGCTTTGATGACGCTCGGACCAAAGAAGAGCCCCGCACCACCACCGCCAAAGACCTTGATCAGCGCGCTGTCTTGGAATTCGCCGACAATCTGCGGTCGCATGCCCATCTGGTCGAACCAATGATCGAGCGCGACGGACGGCGCTCTTGGTCATGGGCATCACCAGCGGCGCTCCGTTGAGCGACTGAGGAAACTGACGCTGGTACTGCTTGGCGAGATCCTCCGTTCCAAACACCGACAGCGAACTCTCTCCCAACAGATGATTGAACGCCTTCACTCGCACGGTTTGAGTGATCGGCGAATCCGTAAGCACCAGATCCAAACTGCTAGCAGACAGCTCGGCCAGCAGTTTCTCGGGACTGTCTTCGAGGCAAACGAGTTGCACTTTCTCTGGCAGGTTGAGAGCCGGCCGTAGTAGTTGATACACGACCAATTTCGGCATGCAGTCCGCGATACCCACCACCATCCGCAGCGGACGTCCGGTCGGTCGCCCTTTGACGGTATCCACCATCTCGCGACCGAGATTGAAGATCTCGTCGGCATATCGAAACACCGTTTGGCCGATTTCCGTCAGCACCAGCCCGCGTCCTGACTTCGCGAAGAGCTTCTCGCCCAAGGACGCTTCCAGTTGCTTGATCTGCATGCTGATGGTGGGCTGCGAGAGGTGTAGTTTCTCGCACGCGCGAGCGATCCCGCCTTCCTTGGCGACGGCCCAGAAATAGAGCAGGTGGTGGTAGTTGATCCAATCCATAGCGAGCCTCGGGTATTGGTTTTATCGAACGAATTCTCGACGAGATTCAAAGCGTCAAGTGACCTGGTCGAGGTCTATCAATCCACGTGATGCGACTGAGAGTGTCAGTCGCTTGGAACGCGTCTCAAGGAGTTGTGATATGACGATTGAATTCACCTGCAAGGATCTGACTTTGTCCGCGGAAGACAAAGAGCTGATGAGCCGCCGCGTGCTGTTTGCCTTGAGCCGATTTCAGGCTCGCATTCGCCGCATCAACATCAGGTTGATTGACGACAACGGCCCGAAAGGCGGCGTCGACAAGAAATGCACGATGGAAGCGATCCTCCATCGCGGCGGTTCGATCATGGCCGAAGACTCCAGCGAACGAATCTACGGAGCTGCGGCGATGGCTGCGGATCGGTTGGCTCGGCGCATCGATCGAGAACTCAAGAACCGCCGTGCTTTCGATCGAGAACTGGCCTCGGCATAGCCTTGCGAGTTGATCATCGAAGTCATGTGACAAACTCATCCAGCGCATGGCCATCATCTACTCCGAAGGTAAGACCGCCGAATATCGACGCTCCGCCAAGGTGGTTTCTTCGAGTGCATCTTCAAGCCTTGAGATTCGGGTACGGCGAGTTGCGGAGCGACTCGCCTACGTAGCTCAGTGGCTCCGAGACTGAGATGCGACCCCGATTCTTAGCCTTGAAGACACGCTCGAGGTGCACGCGGCCCGCGTGTTTGACTGTGTGTAATACGGAATGCACGCGAGACCATTCCCGCTCTGCATTTGCAGCCCTTGTCGGACGTCAATCACGGACCTTCAACTGGCACTGATGACGCACTCGCTGCGTAAGCGATCGATCGCTTCATTGAACAACTGGCGGGCTCGTTCTTTGGAGACGCCGAGATCGTCGCCGATGGCTGCAAAGCTCTGCTTGCCTTCAATGCCATCTAATCCGCAGCGCATCGCCATGACGACGTAATGCCGGTTCGAGAGCAGCGTCCGAGCTCGTTGCTGCATCGCCGCGCTCTCTGCGAGATCTTCGCGATATTCGATTTCGTCGGTCGTGGTCGAGCTCGCCAACTGAGCGAGGTACTCGGGTTCGGCCGAGACCATTTCGAAATGGCGAGAGCGCGCGGCCAACCGCAGCTTGTGCAGATGCCGCATCGCAGCGTTGACGTAGTACGTGCTGAAGCGGAAGCCGCGCTCGGTGTCGAAGAGATCGATGGCTTTGAGCAGGATCATCGTGGCATCACTGAAGAGTTCATCGAAGCTCAACGAATCCGAGACGTACTTCCTCGCAGCGGCAGAGGCGAGTCGCAGATTCGACCGCACCAAGATGTCTCGCAGCTCTTCAATCAATCGACGAGCGATGTCAGTCGCTTGATGAAGTCGTGCTTGGCGATGGGGATCCGCGGTGGCTTCCAGTGTTTCTTGATGTTGCTGAAGTCGCTGTCGCAGATAGCGAAGCTTGCGAAAGAAGAAGTCTTCGCCTTCGCGAGTCAGCAACGGATGCTCGAACAAGAACGAGCGGTCCGTTCGCGAACGCTCGGACGAATGTCTCGCTGAGGCTTCGTCCTGAAAGGCCAGCACCGATCGAGCGATACGTTTCAGTGTTTGCCGCTCGGTGCGTAATGGATCCAGGTGGACGCGACGAGCAATCGCTCGTCGAGGTGGTTTGCAAGTCTGTCTGGGATGCGTCATTGCGGGCACGAGAGACTCCTCCCGATAAAGGCGTTCGTCGGTCCTCGACGTCGGCGGGTTTGGGTGCAGATTCTTCGACTGTTTGCGTTGTTTCACAAATACGAAGACCCGGTGTGATTCATCGGAAAAGCCGATGGATCGAGGGCTCTGATCAACTCATCGCGGGCGGCTGATGGCTCGGCATCTTTCAAGAAGGACGAACCAGAGATAGACCGCTCGAAACGTAATCTCGCTAGGAGCCTGTCCGAGTAGGTTGATATTGGCGGACATTTTGTCGGGGCGGGGGCCGGTTAGGCCGTTTGGGCGCGGAACAGTTTCAGCAGGTTGTGCGTTAGGCAGATGAGAGCCCACT
>OMIV01000317.1 GCA_900299185.1 Planctomycetaceae bacterium | reverse complement strand
TTCTGGACCGCGTTCGCCCGGTCGGCCATCTCGCGGAGGACCGGCTTCGGGACGACGATCGCCATCGCGATGCATGTCTGGTCGAGGACCTCGGTCGCCATTTGGTCGACCTGCTTCCGGACCGCGTTCGCCCGGTCGGCCATCTCGCGGAGGACCGGCTTCGGGACGACGATCGCCATCGCGATGCATGTCTGGACGAGGAGCTCGGTCACCATTTGGTCGACCTGCTTCTGGTGCTCGTTCACCCGGTCGGCCATCTCGTGGAGGACCGGCTTCGGGACGACGATCGCCGTCGCGAGGTGGTCCTGCTTCTGGACGACGAGGTTCATCGGGACGACGGTCGCCTTCGCGGATTTGCAGAGCGAATTCCTCGCCCGCGCGGTTAGTTGGACTCGCAGACTGAGCCGGAGAAATGATCGGCAGATCTTGACCATTACTCGGCGAGTCTTGCCCTCGAGCCGTCATCAGGCTTGAGCCCGAAACGACTGTGCCCAGCATCAGAACCGTCCACAGCTTCTTCATCGTTTCATTCCCTCATGGTTTCGAGACTGGCGACAAAACTGCCGCCGCAGATAAACACAGCCGAAGCAGAGCCAACGAGACAACGCTTCGGGATTCGGGTCTTAAGCACTCACGCAAGTCAGGCTGTTGAATTGAAACTAACGGACTCACCAGACCTCTTAAATCGTCCTCACTCAGAGCAGTGTCGCTCGACGGCGAGAACCAATGTTTGGACAGATGGATGAGCCAAACGAAGATCTCAGCTGCCCCTTGCCAACCTCATTGAATCGACTCAATGCCGTTCGAATTATCGACTGAGCCGCTGGCAATTTGAGGTCCATCAGGCGGGCGATTTAACCAACGACGCCAGTCAGAGTTTCGATTACTTTTCGCACTAATCGAAGTTGGCACATTCCTGTCCGAGACTCGTGCGCTTCGATGTCTATCTACGGTTGCCAATAACTCACCGCGGTTACTGACCAATTCCCGAGCGATGACGATCAAACCTCAAGAATCTCAGCGAGTTTGAGCGCCGTTGACCCTCTTTGGAGGGACCAATAGCATCTCCGCCCCTCGTGAATTGCCTGTTTTCAGGCTGCTGCAAAGAGCCGTTTCAAACGTGTCGACACTCGGCGATTGAGTGTCGAAAACACTGCGTCAGGCGCTGCCAGGCATCGCTCTTCGGGACGCAAAGAAACAGTCGTCGGCAACCAATTCGCGGCACACACTCGCGAGTCACTCGCACGGATGGAAAGCGGCTCTGCCGCGTTAGGACTGCCCACATGGATTTGCTGCAAGGTATCGGAGACTTCTTCTACGGCGCGACACGGGTCATCGAACGCTCGCTGACGTTTGCCTTGGATACTTCGAATGAACGACGCGTTCGTCAGATTGGTTACATCCGAGATCGACGCTCCGGCACTTCGCGTATTGTCCCTGGAAGTTTTCTAGACCGAGTCAATCAGCTTGAAGCAAGCCTTCAAGCCATGAGCGACGACGAACTACGCCAGACCACTCCGCGTTTAAGAGCGCGTTTGTTGGCTGGCGAGACGCTCGATCAAGTCGCTCCCGACGCCTTCGCTGCGGTTCGCGAAGCTGGCCGTCGCTTCTTGCGAATGCGGCACTTCGACGTGCAAATCATCGGCGGCTATGTGCTCAACCAAGGCATGATCGCCGAGATGTCGACAGGTGAAGGTAAGACGCTCGTCGCCACGTTGCCGGCATTTCTCAATGCGCTCGCAGGCAAAGTGCATGTCATCACCGTCAACGACTACCTCGCTCGCCGCGACATGGAATGGATGGGAGCGATCTACCAAGGTCTGGGCCTAACCGTCGGTGCCATTCAATCTCACATGCCTTCCGCCGAGCGACAATTGCAGTATGCCTGCGACATTACCTACGGCACGAACAACGAATTTGGCTTCGATTACTTGCGCGACAACATGAAGCCTCGTCGCGAAGACCAAGTGCAAGGCCGACTCGATTTCGCGCTCATCGACGAAGTCGACAACATCCTTATCGACGAAGCACGCACGCCGTTGATCATCTCTGGCTCTGCTCATGACGATGTGGCCAAGTACCCGATGGCCGACAAGGTCGCTCGCCAGTTGAAGAAGGGCGTCGACTTTGAATTGAAAGAAAAAGAACACACCTGCCATCTGACCGAGGAGGGCATCCGAAATGCCGAACGCATTGCCGGTGTCGAAAGCTTCTACACCCAGGGCAACATGCACTGGCCGCATCTGATCGACAACGCGCTCAAGGCTCATCACCTCTATCTGCGAGACGTCAATTACGTCGTTGAGCGCGGCGAGGTTGTCATCATCGACGAACACACCGGACGCAAGATGCAGGGCCGACAATGGAGCGACGGTCTGCATCAAGCTGTCGAGGCCAAAGAAGGAGTGAGAGTTAAAGAAGAAACTCAAACGCTCGCGACCATCACGCTGCAGAACTACTTCAAGCTCTACAAGAAGTTGGCCGGCATGACCGGCACCGCCATGACCGAGTCCGAAGAGTTTTGGCGCATCTACAAACTCGATGTCGTCAACATCCCGCCGAACCGCCAGAACCGTCGTAAGGACGCTCCCGATGCCATCTATCGATCGGAGCGTGAGAAGTGGAATGCAGTCATCGAAGAAGTGAAGGCCGTGCATGCGACCGGTCGTCCGGTGCTTGTTGGCACCATCTCCATCGAGAAGTCAGAACTGGTCAGCAATCTGTTGAAGCAAGAGGGCATCAACCACAACTTGCTCAACGCCAAGTTCCACGAACGCGAAGCCGAGATCATCTCGCAAGCCGGTCGTCTGAATGCCGTCACCATTTCGACCAACATGGCCGGTCGTGGTACCGACATTATCCTCGGCGGTAATTCCGAGTACCCAGCTTGGCAGGAACTCGGCAAGCACTTCGCGACACGTCTCGATGTTCCCAAGTCTGTATGGGACGAAACCTGTGACCGCATCGCCAAGACCGAGGGCATGGTGGAAGAAGGTCGCAAGGTCGCGGAGCTGGGCGGACTCGCTGTTATCGGCACCGAACGACACGACTCGCGCCGCATCGACCTCCAGTTGCGAGGCCGTGCCGCTCGTCAGGGTGATCCCGGTTCCAGCCGCTTCTTCATCTCCCTTGAAGACAACTTGATGCGGATCTTCATGGGTGACTGGGTCAAGAACTTGCTGACGTCGCTCGGTATGCAAGATGGTGAAGCCATCGAGAGCAAGATGGTCACGAACCGCATCCAAGCTGCTCAGAAGAAGGTTGAAGAGCGGCACTTCGACATTCGCAAGAATCTGATCGAGTACGACGGAGTCATGGACAAGCAGCGCAAGGAGATTTACGCGTTGCGTCAAAGCATCCTCGAGGGAGCCAGCATTCGCGCGTTGATCGTCGATCAAATCAGCGACCAGATCCGACGCAACGCGACTCGTATCCTCGATCCGAAATTCCGTTGGTCCACGATCGTTGAATGGGCTCAGCAGGAACACCACATCTTCACGTCGATTCGCGACATCGAGGGCATGAATCAGCAGCAACTCGACGAGTTCTTGAAGAGCGATGCTCGACGCCGCGCAGACGAAGACATCGAAGACAAGCTCAACGAGACGCATCCCGTTGGAGCAGACGAACGAGACTGGAACTGGCAAGCGTTGGCCAATTGGTCCAACTCGACCTATCGCACCAGCTTCGACGCCAAACAACTGCGTGAAATCGGTCGCGACAATTTGCATACAACGATCTACGCAGCCGCCAGCGATTCGATCAGCGAGTTTGATCTCTCGTTGTTGGAAGTCTTCTTGGACGATGACTTCTGCGTTCGCGCCTACGTCGATTGGGTTGGCCGTCAGTACGGCTTCGAACTCACGCTCGACGATCTTTCCAGCCGCGAATTGGAATGGGTCATCAACATCACCGAGAAGCGAGCTCATGATTTCTATCGCTTCAAGGAAGCTCAGTTCCCAATCACTGTCAGCACGGCGATGTTCATGGTCCAAGATGGGCCAGAAAGCTTCCGAGTCGATGCCGAGAAGCTGATTGCCTGGGCGAAGACACGTCTCAAGTTGGATCTCAAGATCGACGACATCGTCGGCAAGAACTACGGCGAACTGATGAACCTGTTGCTTGATGCCAGCCGGCGTTATCTCGAAACGGGCGACAGCATCAGCACGCTCGATGACAAGCTCGATGCTGCGTTCGGTCCGCGCTATGGCAAGGCTCCAGACAAAGACCGACTTCGCTTCCGTGAAGCCGCCAAGCAAATTGTCGAATGGGCCAATCGTGAGTTCGCCGCCGAGCTCGAAGTTGAAGACTTTGAGGATTCAACACGCGGGCAGATTCGCCAATTGATACTCAAGGCTCACGCTCGAAAGTACCGCTCCGAACTGCATCACACCGAGCGACTCTTGCTGCTGGACTTTCTAGATTCGGCATGGAAAGAGCATCTTTATTACATGGACCACTTGCGTTCGCAGGTTGGTTTTGCGGGCTACGCCCAGAAGGATCCCAAGGTCGAATACGCCATCGAAGGTGCCAAAGCTTTTGCCGATATGAAGCAGCGCATCGGCGACCAAGTCACGGCGAACATCTTCCGTATCGAGCAAAGCCTGACCGCCGACTATGTCAGCTCGTTGTGGAACATCACCGAAGAGACACATGCGGAAGTCGAAGCTATCGCTGCCGCAGCAACGGCTCCTGAGCAACCCGCCGCTTCCTCATCTAATTCAAGCGATGCCGCTAAGACCGACGAAGTGCCGGCGGTCGAAACGATCCGAGATCGTGGCCAACGTGTTGGTCGCAATGATCCGTGCCCATGCGGCAGCGGTCGCAAATACAAGAAGTGCTGCGGCCAAAACATGTAAGGCTCGCTTAAGCTTCGCGAGGATTCAGAGTTGAAGTGCAGTGACAATTCACTGCACTTCAACTCGATGAACTCAGCTCATGCCGTGTCCGACAAATGTCGCATTTGATCGTCGGACCGGTTTTCAACCTGCCTGTTTCGTCAAAGTCTCGCCGGTTGAAAACCTGCTCCACGGACTCTTGCGGGAGAGGTCAACTCATCCCGCTCGCCTGCAAGACCGACCGTTGCACGGTGAGGTCGTGGCCGTAACTGAACTCGCAGGCATTCTCGCCGCGAATGATCGCAACCATGTCAGCCGCATCTCCGACGTAGCGCGAATACTTCGGCACTCGCACTTCTTGATAGCCCGCTTTCCATTCGCCGCGCGGCTTTGAATAGGTTAATCGAACTGTCGGGTTATCGAGCGGCTGAATGTGAAACGTTCCTTCGGTGCCACACACCGTGAGTTGTCGGCGTTCGAAGCCATCGACTTCTTGAGCACTCGACTTCACGCTCGCGATTGCCCGGGGATAGCTGAAGACAGCCAGCATGTTGTCGGTTAGTCCGTCAGCAATTGGCGAGGCATGTTGCGAGAACGCTGTGATCTTGGTCGGCTGGCCCAAGACTCCGATCACCAGATCGATCACATGACAGCCAAGTTCGAACATGATGCCGCCCGAGAACTCGGCCAAGTTCTTACGGTCACTCGCGGGAACCACTTTGCTCATGACGGTGTGAACTTCAAACACATCGCCCAGCCAACCTTGCTGCAGTGCCGCTCGCAACATCACAACCGCTGGGTTGTATCGAAACATGTAGCCCATCTGGACCAGCAGCTTCTGACGCTCAGCGTCTTTCAAGATGCGTTCATAATGAGCCAGTGAATCGCCCGCCGGCTTATCGAGATGCACGTGCTTGCCAGCAGCGATGCAGACCTCGGCTGTCTTCAAGAGATCGCGGACATGAGTCTCGACCAAGACTGCTTGCAGCCCAGGGACATTCAGAAGTTGTTCCTGAGTCATGAACGGCAGCCCTTTGTATGGCGCCGTCTCTTGAGCTTTACGCCGCAGGTCAGCATTGGGCTCAACGATCCCGACGACCTCGTAATCGCGCGACTCACGATAGACCGACAACTTGCTGGCATGAGCATGCCCAACGCCGATTTGCCCGACCTTGATCTTCGGCTTTTGGTCAGCAGCTCGCAGCGAAGACAGCGAAGTCGATGCGACCAACAGAGCGAGTGATTGCAACGCGTCGCGACGATTGAAGGCAGTCATGATGAGAACTCCGAGGAAGTGAGATTGAGGTGTCGTAAAGGACACAAGCCCGATGCGTGAGCGAGTGCGTGTATTCGTTGCATGGGAAAGGAACTCGCTCGCGCGTCGAGCTCGTATCGTCAGCCTCTCGACCAAATGTTCTAAGACAATGAATGCAGTCCTCGAGCTTGTCGTTCGCGATTCACCAATCCGAACGCTCGCGGTTCGAGCTTCAAGAACTTCGTGAGCTGCGATGACGTCACGCCGAGGAACTCTGCAGCGGGCTTGAGATCGAAGTCATGGCGCGTGATGACATCCAGTGCTTCCGCGAGCAAGCCGGGATAGTCGGCATGCTCAGGGTTCACTCGAATGCGATCGCCTTGCACGCGACCTCGCCACAGTTCGGTCGGCTCGCTCGCGACTTCCTCCGAGCGACATTCAACCGCCAACGTCAGGCGCAATCGAAAGACGGCAACGTTCCGGTTCTCGGCCTGACTGCGTCGTTCGTTCGCTTCGGCCACGATGTTCGTCGGGCGATGAGTCAGCACAACAGCCGTCTCGACCTTGTTGCGATTCTGCCCGCCCGGCCCTGAACGGCGCGTCCGAGTTTCATCGCACTGCTTGAGCAACACGTCAGGAGCAAGTTGAGCGTGATGAGGCATCAGCAGTCCTCGTCGAATCAAGAATGAAATCGGTGCGAGTTGCGTTGTTGGTTAACCGCCAAAAGCGCCGAGTAAGAACTTGCACACATCCTCGCGTCAATCTCGTTCCCAGGCTCTGCCTGGGGACGCACGCGATGAGGCTCTGCCTCATGAGCTGTCTTCAGTCGTCAGTAACGGCGATACGGCAACCAAGGGACTTGAGGCAGAGCCTCCGGGCTTGCGTTCCTAGGCAGAGCCTGTGAACGAGTGGATGCGGCGTCGTTACTGCCGTCCCACGGTTTCCAAAATCGCGATGATACACAGCACGCAGAAGATCAAGCCGATCACCACAGCAGCCGCATTCCAGGTCGGCACTTGATACAGCAGGATCGCTCCCAACCCGGTAGTAAGCGTTGCCAAATGCACTGTCAGAACCGCATTGCGAGGCTTCAAGCCGAGTTCCACCAAGCGGTGCGAGAAGTGGCACTTGTCAGGCTTAAACGGGCTGCGACCTTGCTTGATGCGAATGAAGATCACGGTCGCGAAGTCGTAAAGCGGCACAGCCAACACACACAACGGCGCGAGCATCACGTGCCGTCGGTCAGCCAAAGTCGGTTCGTAAAACGTGCCGACGACCGTCATCGACGAGACATACAAACCCAAGAAGTAGCTGCCGGTGTCGCCCATGAAGATCCGAGCGGGATTCCAATTCCAACAGAGGAAGCCAGTCACTGAACCCGCCAAGATCAGCAAGGCGGCTCCGACAAACCAACGAGGTTCCGACAAGCACGTCAGCATGATCGTCGCGAAGATCAACGATGAGATCAGCGCAATGCCGCCGCTGAGGCCGTCCATGTTGTCGAGGAAGTTGAACGAGTTGATGAGCACCAGCATCCACCCCACCGTCAGCACGATGCCCAACCACGGCCAGGGCGCGAAGACTGTCGCTTTGACTCCACCGAAGGTCAGCCCCACGGCCACAAAGAACTGAACCGCTAACCGCGGCTGCCACGGCAAATCGGCGACGTCATCGGCCAGTCCCATGATCGACAACAGCGTCCCCGCTCCAATGATCGACCACAGCAGACTGACTCTCTCCAACGCGCCACTAAGGTGCGGAACAATCTCTCGCGGCAGCCATTGCGGTAGCTCGGATTGACGACTCAGCCACCACACGGCGAGATGAGCACAAGCCAGTGGAATAACCACTCCACACCAAATGCCGATTCCACCGCCCAACGGCTTGGGAGTTGTATGCACTTTGCGAGCGGCTGGTTGATCAATGAGCCCCCATTTGGGCGAGAGCCAGATCATGACGCGCGTCATCACCAACGAGACCAAAAAGCCGCAGCCGAAACAGGCCGCAATCAAGAAGAACATGAAGTCGAGTTCCGGATGATGTCGCTGAGTTGAAAGACGAGCCCGAATCGGCACCAACGATTGGCACGTTGCCGATTCGCAACACGTCGCTGCGATCGACACTCCCTGCCCCGCCGTTATCGAGAACAAAGCTGCTGCGACCGGAGTGACGCGGACCAGTTCGCTCAGTTCAAGCCGATCATCCCGGCGCTGCGGGACTGTCACATCAAGCCGCCTCTGCCGGGAATCGCTCGCAAGGTCGAGGCAAGTTATGGAAATCGGTCAGAACCGCCTAGTGCCGCCTTTCGCACCGTCATGTCAGAGGTCGTTTCGAAGCAACGATGCTCGGCGCAAACCGCGCGAGCGTCTTCGTTCGACTGGCATCAGGGCGATCACGATCGCCACCACCAGAGTTGCAGTATCGCGTGCTCTTAGCAGACGCGGTTCAACGTCATTGGCCAATTGGCTCACGCTCAGAGAGGACTCGCACATGCTTCTTCGCGGTCGCAAGTTGATGGTCGCGGCATTACTCGCCGGCGCGATCGTTTCGACAGATGCTCGCCCCAGCCACGCTGATCTCTTCGGACTCTTCGGAGGCTCTAGCGGCGGTTCGTTTGGGGGATCAAGTGGCGGGTCTTCAGGGGGATCGTCAGGTGGCTCATCCGGCGGATCGTCGGGAGGCTCCATCATCTTCCGTCATGGTAGCAGTGGCGGTTCCAGTGGTGGGTCGAGCGGCGGATCTTCCGGTGGCTCCAGTGGAGGTTCATCGGGTGGATCGAGCGGAGGCTCGTCAGGCGGAATGGCCATGCGACCGGTTTACATGCCGATGTATGGAGTTCCTGCCGTACCGATGCAGGGCTTTGCTCCTGTCCCCATGGCCGCCGCCGTTCAACCCACGAATGCTGAGCCACCAGAGCCACTTCCGAAGTGGGCTCGACCACCAGGCACGGTGCCGGTGATTCCGTTGAAGGAACCACCACCACAATGGTCGTACGCGCCTGGTCAACGCCCCATGTTGGGTTCGCCGTATGGGACACCAGCTCCGATTATGTCAGGTCCTGTAGGACTTCCGACAACGTTGTTGGCTCAGGGACCATCTCAAACAACGCTGGTTCAGAATCCAGGCGCCGCTCCGGTGAGTGCCGTGCCGGCGACTCAAACTTTGCTGCATCCCCAAACGGGACTCCCGATCGGAACGGTCTTCACCCCGGCTCCGCAGACGGTTGCTCCTATCGCGGCACCTGCACAAGTTCCGATCTACGGAGTTCCGGCTGGCGTCTATGGCGCACCGGCTCCAGTTCCGGTGCCTGTGTCCGCTCCGGTCTATGGTCCCGTTGGAGTTCCAGCTTCTGGACCAACCGCCGCGGCCGCACAACCAGCAGGCATTCCCGGTCAAGTTGCTGCACCAACTCAGCCATCTGTGGGAGTGCCAGCGGCTCCAGTATCGATGCAGCAGCAAACAGCTCAGCCGTTTTACGGCTATCCAGGAGTTGCTCCGCTTCCTCAACAACCAGCTCCACCTACGTTCGCCGTTCCAGGCAATCCCGCGATCTACGGAGCAATGGCTCCGAGTACCGGAGTCTCGCCGACTTATCCGATGGGATATCCAGGAGTGCCTGGCGTCGGACCGGCAGCAGCAGTGGCGGCGGGTATGGCGGCGGGTATGGCGGCGCCAATGCCAAACCCGATTCCACATATCACGCCACAGCGTTGGGACACGAACACGCCGCCGCCTGGCACGCTCGGCAAGACCTATCAACGTCAGTCGCGGATGATCCCCTGGGATAAGCATCCGCGAGTCGGCATGCTCGATGTGGAAGTGGTTGACAACATGAAGGTCGGCCTCGATCCATCGCTCAAGCTGAAGGTCAGTGCGAAGGACATCTACAACCACTTCGGTCCACTCGAAGGCTACGCCGACGATGACGGAGTCTGGCACTTTGAGTCCGAGCCACTGCTGCCGACGGTCCCCCACATCTACGACGTCCGCATCGACCTCATTAAGGAATCTCAAAAGGTTGAGAAGCTCTACGGTCGCCCGGTCGTCCGCACGGTGGAAGAGAACAAAGGCACGATCGCGATTCGCCGGATACGACTGATTCCCGGTCGGATTGTCGATCTGATGATTTACTAACTGCGATTCAAAAGTGGTCGTTCCTCAGTCTAAGGATTGAGTAACACCCAGCCGATGTAAGCCGTCTGAGGCAGTGATATAATGAGTCCGCCGATTAAAGATCGGGGGTTCGAGAAGTCACAGCCTTTTTCGTTTTGAGACCGAGAGCAACACCGTGAGCATGACGCTTTCCGCGGCGGACTTTGATTCGCCTTCACTGCATGTGGCCGCTGGATCTGGCCCGGCTTTCGAAATGAAGTTTTTGATCGACGACGCGTTGGCAGCACTCGTGGCGAATTGGGGCCGAGCACATTTGCAACTCGATCCTCACGGCAGCGAGGACCTCGGTGGTGGCTATCGCACAACGACGATCTACACCGAAACCCCGACGCTCGACGTCTATCAGAAGTCCAAGAAGTTCCGCAGCCGGAAGTATCGAGTCCGCCGATATGGCGACGCCGAGTGGTTCTATTTGGAACGCAAAACAAAGCGCGGTGACAAAGTCGCGAAGCGCCGGACTCGCATCGACGCCCCCGAACTTCTGCGTCTCGCCGAACAAGCCAGTGAAGCCGAATTGGCCGAAGCACCAGAGGCGAGCAATCCCGACGCGTGGTCCGGAGATTGGTTCCGCAGATGTCTCGCTCGGAGACAATTGGCACCAGTCAGTCAGATCACTTACGAGCGACTCGCGTTCGGAGGACTCTGCGACGAAGGTCCGCTGCGACTCACTTTTGACCGCAACATTCACGGCACGTTGATCGAGCAATGGCAACTGGTGCCATTTGCCACCGGACCTCGGTTGCTTGAAGGGCGCGTCATTATGGAATTGAAATTCCGCGACGCCCTACCCTCGCCGTTCAAGCTGCTGATTCAAGAATTTCACCTCGCACAAACCACGGTCTCGAAGTACCGGCTCTGTCGAGAAGCCAACGGCATCGCAGCACAACTCGCCTTGCAGCTTCCCCAGTCAGATGCATCGACGTCACCGAGCTAAGGGCGCGACATTCGTCGCTATCGAAACACTCGATTGAAAAAACGAAGCACCGCTCGCGACAAGAGTCCGCGAGCGGTGCTTACGTTTTCGTCCAAGGTCAGGAGACGATCACCTTGGCAGGTTTGGTAACGAAGGCCGTCATTCGTCCTGAATGCCGACTCGTACCGACGAATAAACCTGGCTCACTGGAGCCCACTCCGCGGCGCGACCGCCGCGGGTTGGGTGTAGTTTGGTTGCGAGTGCCCTGGTTCCAACAGGCCGGTCGTTTGAGGCACGGGTGCGGGAATTGGTGCCACTTGCGGAGCTCGTTGCTGAGGCGGGTACTGGTATTGGTACTGCTGAGGCATCGGTGGTTGAGCCCCCGGCTGCATCCCATACCCCTGAGGTGCCATCGCTGGATAACCGGGTTGCATCTGAGGTGCATAACCTTGCTGAGGCATCGCGGCATAGCCCTGCGGCATAGCGCCGTATCCGGGGTAGCTCATGCCAGCTTGGCCCTGCTGGCAATTGCACGGAGCCTGCATTGGCATCTGCGGATACTGCTGCGGGTAGTAACCCTGAGGCATCATGGGCTGAGAGACTGGACTCCAGACGCCGGTGCTCATCCCGCAAGGACTCATTCCACAGGGACTGGTCATGCACGGCGAGCAACACGGCGACGGCATGGTGCAGTCACTCACGACGAAGCCATCCATCGCCATGCCGCTTGAGCAGCAAGGATCACAGCTACTGAAGCAGCCCGTGTCACAGACTGAGCACGACGAGCAGCCGCCAGACTTGAGCGACGACAAGAACTGTCGCGTGCGACAGTGCAGCGCAGTCAGCTTCTCGTTGGTGCGATTGATGAAGCGTGCTCGCCAACTCGGAGAGCAGTCATAGCAGATGTCGTTGCACGAACCGCAAGGTGTGCTGCAGCCGGTGGAGCAAGTGCTACACGACGAGCAGCTACTGAAGCTCATGCGTTGAATGGTACCTAACCCCGCCGACGGAACTGGCAGTTCGTCGTCGGCTGGTGGTACTTGTGATTGAGGCGGAATCAGCAACGGTTGGTTGGACTCATACGGAGCCGGCGCTAATGGCAGAGGCTCAACACGTCGAGGAGCTTCGGGAGCTGCTCGTCGCGAGATGTGCCCTCCTCGATGGATATGACAACCAATCAAACCGGCAGTCAGGATCGCGGTCACGGACGCGAAGAGTTTGAACTGAGTCGTGAGCTTCATGTGCGAGCCTCGTCGTGTTTGATGAGGAGAGCGAATCGAGCCGCGCGTATGAGCGCTGGGGGATGACATCGCCATCCACCACCAACGCGAGCGTGCGTAGAACGCCGCTCCTTCGATCGCTGGCACTTGGCCGTGCCGACAACATCTCGCGTGCTTTTGAAGCTGAATCCTGGTGGCCTGAAAGTGATCGGCAGAGCGTCGCGCGCATCCCAATGACAATGGCTCGCAGACCACCATTCCGTGCCACCAGCGCCGGGTTGAGCCAGAGTTGCGTCGAGTGCTCAATGTCGACGTTGAGCCTGATCTCCGTCATGTGCCGATGATGCGGAGCACGCTAGTTAGAGTTGAAACGACGGTGCCGAGACGAGCGGTCATGCTCAGCGAAGCAGCGGTGATTCACCTCATGCAGAACTGAGTGTCGAAGCTCGGCGCGTCATCCCAGAGAGCTTGGCATCTGATGTGTCGCAGACCATCGTAGACGCGATAGCCCGATGGCTTGCGGCATCCTCGAATAGCGCCGGTTTCACATCCGGCAACAACGAGATCAGAAATGCCATTCGCACGCCAAGCCAACGGCGCGATTCGAGGGCTCGTTCCACGGCAAAAGAATGACTCGTGAGTCACCCGTCAGGTGATGCCGCGCGACGGACGTGCCAATCACATAGCCCAAGGCCGCCCCAAACAAGACGTCGGAAACGTCGTGATCGCGCTGATCGATGCGACTCCAACCAACCATCCCGGCCACCACATAAGCTGGAACGCCAACCTGCCAGCCGTAGTACTCATTCAAGACGCTGGCGATCGTGAACGTGCTCGACGTGTGAAACGACGGGAAGCCATAGTGACCGTGGCTGACGTTTTGAGTTGGACGGTCCGTATTCACCGCCCACTTCAGCAACATCGTGGACGCCGAGTTGATGGCGTAGGCACTCATCGTGGTCGTCACGATGTCATGCAGTTCCTCGTTCTGAGCCTTCAAACTCCACAAGTAGAAACCGCCCAGCACCGGGAGTTGAACCGAGACTTCGCCGAACTGCTGCAGAACATCGTCAGCTCGTCCCCAACGTTGAGGGTGCTTCAACGTCGATGCTCGCACTTGATCGTCAACATCTTGATGAATCGCGATTGCTCCGCCTGCGGCCACCGCCAGCAACATCAAATTGTTGGGCTGCATCACTCCCGCTAAGTCCGACGTCACTCGTTGCCAACCACGACTGATGTCCGTTCGAAAACTCAATCGCTCGGGTCCGTCGTCAGGGTCAGCGACGATCGCGTCATACCACTCGCCATCGGTCGCCGGTCCGTCGATCGCGCGGTCCTCGACGCCGTCTTTCAGCCACTGTTCTGGATGCGGAGTATTGGCGACCAGCGGCTCAATGCGTTGTGGAACGAATGGTGCCGGAGGTTCGGGCTGAGGCAACTTCGCATTTGGAAGTCCCGGCGTTTCATGAGCCATGCGTCGAACATTGGCGTCAGTTTGCCCGGCCTGCTGAAACGACATTGGAGCCAGTGCTGGTCCAAAATGATTTCGCAACAGCGGCTGCGATTGCGGAGACAAGCCAGACCCGAACTGCGACCGATAGGCTTCCACCGAAGTCGACTGTTCCGAATACAGAATGAAGGGCTCTTCTTGCTCAATCCAATAGCGACCGCACTTCGAACAGTTGCGTAACTCGCCCGATACGCCAGCCGGTCCTTGAGCTTTAGTCGTCGAACATCCCCAATCGCTCACCAGAGCAAGAGCCGCCAAGAACAAGCACCAAGTGGCACTCGATCGCGTGAAGTTGGCGTTAACGATGTTTCGAGTTGAGCTCATCCGTGAGGCAACTTTTACAACGCGACAGTCGTTGTCGCAGAGAACTTGAAGTCCAAGAGGCGCGCGTCGAACCGCAAACGCAGTCCATCGCGCTCTCGATCCACTTCGACCATTGAGCCAACCGCGCGTCAGTCGGACCAACAGCAAGGGCTCACTACGATTGGCACGACTCAAACAGGTTGCCCAACTTAGCCAGTCTTGGATGCAAGCTGAGTGAGAAACCTGAGTTCTCACAACCCCAACCAGATCGTGCTCTACCCATCGGTTCGACGGGGGCGCCACGGGAAAAACGTCGATGTCCGCTCGATGTAGGCCACGTACTCGGGCGATCGAGACTTCATCGATTTCTCCAACAGAGCTACTCCCGAAACTCGGATCAGCAGAAACGACATCAAAGCCGGACTGATGACGCTCCACCAAGTCGCCGAGTAATCGCTCAGCCCCATGCTGAGCAGCCAGTGCCCCCACCAAATCATGAAGTCGCCGAAGTAATTGGGGTGCCGCGTCAGTCGCCACAAGCCTCGATCCATCACACGGCCTTTGTTGGCCGGGTCAGCTTTGAACCGTGCAAGCTGCCAATCACCGACGGTTTCGAAGAACAGGCCCGTCGCCCAGGCGAGGCCTCCCAAGGCGGTCAACACCCGGCACGGCGAAGTCGTCGGCATGACCATCGCCGCCTGTACGGGCAAAGCCACCACCCACATCACTGCACCTTGCAACCCGAAGACGATGCCCAAGCTCGACCACACGAAGGATGAACCACGCGCGGCACGCATGGCGGCATAGCGATAGTCCTCGGGCTTTCCGACGTTGCGCACGGCCAGATGAGTCGCCAGCCTCACGCCCCAAATCGTCACCAAGATGGGCAGCAACCAACGAGTCCAATTCGAGACATCCAGCGTCACACCGCCACGCCACACGCCAGCCCAAGCCACGGCGACAAATCCCAGCCCCCAGCCGATGTCGACAATGCTCACGTTTCTCAACGGAATACTCAGCAACCACTGAGCCACCATCAGCCCAGCAATCACCGCGGCACTGACCAACATGACGTCTGCAAGCATGAAGAACTCCGCCACTGCGATCACTCAGCCAACAACTCACATGCCTGTGATCGTTCCACTTCGGCCCGGTTACTCCAACAAGATCAGAGCCTCTTCCAGCCCATCAATCGCTTGAGCGGTGCGAGCATCTTGATCGGGCGGGACTCTCAGATGAGTCAACGTGCGTTGCAAGATGCGAGATGCCGGTGGAGCAGCAATGACACCACCAAAGCCGCGAGCTTGTTTGGGTTCGTCGACGACCACCAACACGAGTACTCGCGGATGATGAGCCGGGGCACCACCGATAAACGAGGCCACGTTCTTGGTTTCTGAGTACGCGCCAATCTTGGGATCCCACTTCTTAGCCGTGCCCGTCTTACCGAACACCGTGTAGCCGGGAATGCGAGCCTTAATGCCGGTGCCTCTGCGCACCACTTGTGTCAGCGGCTCATTGACGACCCAGTCCGCGATCTCCTCGTCGATCGCCTTCGTCACGATTTTGGCCGGCTGAGCAAGTTGCGGCTCCTCCATCGAAACGGCGAAAGTCGTCGCTCGATTTGAACCATCATTCTGCACGCCGTTGAGAATGCGTGGAGCAATCAATCTGCCACCATTCGAAAGAGCTGCATACGCCGTGATTAGCTGCAGGGGTGTCACAGAAATTTCAGCCCCCATCGGAATCGAACCTAACGACGCCTTCGTCCAGCTTGAGAGCGGATGGAAGATGCCTCGTAATTCGCCCGGCAATTCAATTCCTGTTGGTCGTCCAAAACCAAATCGCCAGGCAGCTTCATAAAGCCCCAGGCTCTCCATCCGCATGCCAATCTTGGCCATGCCAATGTTGCTCGACTTCACCAGGATGTCAGTGACATTCAGGTTGCCATAGCCATGCACGTCAGTCAGAGGCTTCGTTCGACCCGGCATATTGAACTTGCCGTTCTCGCAAAAGAAGACCTCGTCGCGTTGCACAACATCCTTCTGCAACGCCCACGCCACGATGACCGGCTTAAATGTTGAACCAGGCTCGTAAACGATGTTGATCGCCTGGTTCTTCCACGCTTCCTCATCCACGTCGCGCAAGTTGTTCGGCGAGTATGTCGGACGCGACGCCATCGCCAGCACTTCCCCGGTCTGCGGATCCATCACGATCGCGGTCGCCGCCCGAGGCTTCCATTCTTTGACGATGCCATCCAACTCGCGCTCAGCAAACATTTGAATCGCCAAGTCGATCGTTAGCTGCACCGCTTGAAACTGACGAGGTTCGTCTTCCGGCGAGAACTCAACTTCCAAGATGCGACCACGAGCATCCTTTCCCAACTTGCGACGCCCCGGCACTCCTCGAATGAGATGATCCAAGCTCTGTTCCACACCGCCCTTGCCGGAGCCATCAATGTCTCGCAGACCAAGCACGTGCGCCGCCAAAGAATCCTGCGGGTACTGCCGCAAGAACTCGTCGCGTAACCCATAGGAACCATCGGGCCATTTCATCTTCAAGACAGCATCGACTTCGTCGTCGTTAAGCCGTCGCTTCACCCACATGAAGCGCTTATCGCGGTAGTCATCAAGTCGAGCAGCTAACTCGCGAGGATTGAGATGCACGGCCGCAGCAATCTCGCTGATGAATTCCGGAGTTGCTCCCAGTCTCTTCGGATCGACAAACAAACTCGGAGTCGTGATCGTCGAAGCCAGCAGTTTCCCATTGCGATCTGTGATGTCGGCTGGTCGCGCGGGGACTTCAACTTCGACTTCGCTTTGTCGCGTCGCTAACCGCGTGAGTTCGTCGGCCTGATACCACTGCAAGTGGACCAACCGCAGACCGAGAATGGCCCAAGCACCGAGCACCACTGCGATCATCGCAGTAGTTCTCCAACCGGCACCGGGTCGAACATCGGTCATGTTGAAATCACCTTGGAGTGCTGCGGCTCGACTCATCAAAACGCGGATCGCGCACGGGACGTTCCCAGAACAGCAACGGTGGTCGACGAGGCTGCTCACCTTCGTGTTGAGGCGGACTCGGTGCGGGCTTTTCCGGTGACTTCAGATCGGAGCCCTTCTTTTCGATCGTCTCGACCAAACGCTCCATCGCGGCGAGCTTCTGCGATCTCAGACGAAGCCGCGCATGCTCATCCTTGAGGACGTCCATGCGATAGTGCTGCCGACTGATCTCGCGCCGCCGCTCAAGGTTCTGCTTCTCGATGGCGATGCCCACCAACGAGATCAGCACCACCAGGCAAACGGCGGCTCCGAAGCGGAAGAACATGACGAAGCTTGTCTGATGAATGCGACGAGGCGTTCGAAAGTACCCGTCACGTAAGCCGTGACGCGCGGCGCTTCGCACGACTCGGCGCCGCAGAGCCCACACGCCAGGACCACCCGAACGCAGTCACTGAGTGAAGCTCATCCGTCCCAATCGGCGTAGCCCATCGCCGCTCATCGACCTATCGGCCGGAAGCCACCGCACTCACCAATGGCTCGGTGCTCGCATCGGCAGGAAGACGCAACTCGGCGCCAATTTGCAGGTCTTGCTCACTTTTCAGTTGGTCGCGATTCATGTTGTAAATTTGCTTCCAACGCTCGGCTCGGCCTAGGTGATGCACGGCGATCTTGATCAACGTATCGCCTTCTCCGACTCGGTAGACCTTAAGGCCCTTTTCCGTTTCAAAGATGCCCGATGCTCGAGCTTCATTGCGGCCCACTCGCGTCACTGCAGCGCGACCGTCTGCTGCCACAATTCGTCCAACCGGACGCTCGGGCAATCCATCTGTGACCTTCGCGGCCATAACCTTCAAGACTTCACAGCTCGGAGTTCGCAACTTCATCCCCGGCTTCAGGAGGTCCGCTTTCGGACTGATCTCGCGGTTGTACTCATACAGTGCCAAGAACAGGCCATGAGTGCCGTAGAGCTGCTTAGAGATATCCCAGAAGGTGTCTCCTTCTTTGACGACATAGAACTCCTCGGTCTGCATTGGTTCCAACGTACGAGGCTCTTCGACACGCGTTGTCACAGGTGCTCGGCGAATTGTTTCATCGACGCTCTCGACCATCGGTCGAGGCTGTCGGTTTTCGATCGGCTCTTCAACGGCAAACCGATTGGTGTCAATCGACGGTTCGCGCTGCGCTCGAGCCGGAGGCGGCCCGCCGAACAAGTTGTCCGTTGATTCATGCTTGGTGTTCGGATGCAGTACATCCGACTTTTCAGCAATCTCGATCGTCGCCTTCTCTTCGACAGCAGGCATTGACTCCACCTGAGCAGGCAACTCATTGAATGATCGTGCCGGTTCACTGTTGCGATCCATCAAGCCCATCGGACGAGAACTGTTATCCGCAAATTGGTCATTGACCTTCTCTTGCTTCTCAGGAAATGGATCGGTCGCTGGCTCTTGTTGAGCAGGAATCGGATCCCCCAAGCTCGCGACTACGGGTGACTCAACAACTTCGGGTTTCGAGTTACCTGCAAGATCGCCTGCCGGCGGATCGACGAAGGGATCCTGCTGCGCGACCTCGTCCTTTTTGTTAGTCGCATCCGTCGAAGCGACAGCATCTGCATCCGAGTCAATGCTCGGCTTGCGGAACATCTTCCAGGCAAAGAAGCCGAAGACGCCAACCAACAAGACGATCGCCACAAACGCAATAAGAACCTCTTTCGAGAAGCGCTTCTTCTTCTCTTCGAAGCCCCAACTCGGAGTCTCTTCTGCCGTAGCAGCAACGGCTTCTTGCGTGCCATCAATCGGCTCACCGTCCGTCGCTTCGGCTTGATAGTCCTCGGCGCCGCCTTCTACTTCCTGATCGCTGTGCGCACCTTCGCGCTCCTCGACCTCGGATTCATCCTGGCTTCGGCTGGACTGGGCAGAATTGGTTTTCTTGTGATCGCGTCCCATCGTTCAACGTCCCGAAAGGCATCCTTGACGATCCGGTCCTCCAGCGAATGGAACGTGATAATCACGATCCGTCCTCCTGGAGCGAGGACTTGATGCAGCTCGTCTTTAAGTGCTTGTTCTAAATGTTCGAGTTCTCGATTCACGGCAATTCGCAACGCTTGAAACACCCGAGTGGAGGGCTCCTTGCGAGCGTCGTGCTGAAATCGAGCTGGTATGGCAACTTCAACGGCATCCGTGAGATCGCGAGTTGTCATCAACGGCTGAGATTTCCTCCGATTGACGATGACCGCAGCAATCTCCCGGCTATATCGTTCTTCTCCGTAATCACGAAACACACTTTCGAGCGTCTCTTCATCCGCTCGATTCACAAACTCGCGGACAGACTCACCCGAACTCACATCGAACCGCATATCGAGCGGTGCATCGAGCGAGTACCCAAAGCCTCGTTCGGAATCAGCCAACTGATCCGATGAGAGCCCCAGATCCAGCAAGATGCGATCGACGGACTCAATCCCCAATTCCTTCAAAGCCGAGCCTGCTTGTGAGTAACTCGACTGCTTTAGGAACCGCCGTTCGCCACTGACTTTCTCTGCCGCGAATCCGAGCATCAGAGGATCTCGATCGAGACCAATGAGAGTGCCTTCAGATCCGATGCGTTGAGAAATCTCTCGACTGTGCCCACCGGCTCCGACGGTTCCGTCGAGCACAGTGAGCCCTAGCCGCAGTTCCAACTGCTGCAAGACCTCACGAAGCATGACCGGAACATGGCGCGACGAAGCCAAGTGAATCTCGACGAAGTAACGAACCAAATGGGACGCTTATCTCGAAGTGATCCAAATAGAGCACTCCGTTAAGCGTGCGGTTTGTAGGTAGAGCCTCCAAACGCAGAAAGACCAATATCGAGCTTCAACAACTCGCCATCATTCAGCTCGACGACAACGCCACAAGTCGCGCTGCGGGCACGCGAAGTTCTGCTCGATGTGCTTAAGCAAAGCCGCATCGACCATTCATGGAACGGCTACGAAATTCCGACCTTGTCGAGAATCATCTGGCGGACGACCTTGGCGTCGGCACCTTTGAGTTCCTTCATGACCTGACCGACGATCGCGCCAATGGCCTGCATCTTCCCTGCCCGCAGATCGGCAACGGCCTTCTCATTGCGTCCAATGACAGCCATGACGACGGACTCAATGGCCCCCGTGTCGTTGACGGTCGCGAGACCTCGCTCCTTGATGATCGCTTCGATGCGTTCGGCAGACGGAGCGACTTCTTGCTCTTCCCATTCTTTCAACAAGGTGGCGAACACTTCGCGAGCAGCCTTGATCGTCAATTCGCTCTTCGTAACTCGCACCAAGAGAGCCCCAAGCAACGCAGACGAGATCGGGAATTCCGAGATCGACAACCGCCGCTCATTCATCTCGCGTAGCACATCTTGAGTCAGCCAATTGGCTGCCTGCTTGCCATCGCCGCAAAGCGAAGTCACCGCATCAAAGTAGTTCGCGAACTCGGCACCTTGATCGGCAATCACTCGCGCGTCGTAGGCCGAAAGCCCAAGCTGCTGTTGATAGCGACGACGTCGCGCAGCGGGGAACTCAACCAACGTCGAACGAATCGCAACGAGTTGCTCGTCAGTGACGGTCACCGGCACCAGATCTGGATCGGGGAAGTAGCGATAATCGGCAGCCTCTTCTTTGCCGCGCTGCTCGAAGGTCACACCGCGATTGGGATCGAATCCGCGAGTCGTCTTATAACCGCCCGGCGCGCCCATCCGAATGTGGGTTCGTTGCCACTCGGCACATTGCCGCTTCACTTCAAACTCAATCGCTGCTTCGAGGAATCTGAAGCTGTTGAGATTCTTCACTTCGACGATCGGCGTCGGGATCGTCTCGCCATTTTCGTGCACATGCAGATTCACGTTGGCATCGCAACGCATGCTGCCTTCCTGCATGTTGCAGTCGGAGACTCCAATGGCGAGCAGCAACAATCGCATCTCTTCCATATAGGTCTTCGCTTCTTCCGCCGTCCGCAGATCAGGCTCAGAAACGATTTCCAAGAGCGGCGTTCCCGCACGGTTGAGATCGACCTGACTGTCAGAGCCTCGGCCAGACTCGTCGTGCAAATTCTTACCTGCATCCTCTTCGAGATGTGCGCGGATAATGCGAATCCGCCGCGTCTCTCCCGTCGAGGGCACGTCGATCTCCAGCCATCCCTTGGAACTGAAGGGCAAGTCGTACTGACTGATCTGATAGCCCTTCGGCAAGTCGGGATAGTAGTACTGCTTGCGATCCCACTTCGTGAAGTTGGCGAGTTCCAAGTTCAAGGCCATCGCCGTCTTCAGCGACAGTGCAAAGGCGTCGCGATTCATGACGGGCAACGCTCCCGGCAAGCCCAAGCAAACCGGACACGTTTGAATGTTGGGTTGATCGGGATTGAAGGTCGTCGGGCAACCACAGAAGAGCTTGGTCTTCGTTTGCAGTTGAACGTGAATCTCCAAGCCAATGATCGTTGTAAAATCCATGATCGCCAAATATTTAAGATTGCTAGCCATCCCCACAGAACAAACCTAATTGCGTTGTCGCACACGAAGCTGCGACCGAACACTCATTAGAATTTGCCCCAACTTATTACACCCAGAACCATCAGCACCGCATCCCCAGTAGTAATCGCCGGGAGCATTTTCAACAATCTCCTCATCTCCCGTCGCCAAGAGCCGGTCGCGAATTGCTGCGTGACGCTCAAACTTCTGATACACCGCCCGGTGCATTATAAGATCTTTTATCGATTCCCAATCAGCACGGATCGGCACGTCCCTTGTGCGTCCTAAGTTCTTCGCATCATTCGGAGTCCTAGCTGTGCGTATCAACTCTTCATACTCCGTACCCGCAAACTTCTGCGCCTGAAAATAATGCTCTACTGAAGGCCAATACTTCCCATCAACCTCAAACCCATGCGAAGAGAAATTGCAAAAATCACCATATTCATCCACTCTCGAGTAGAAGTAAATTGCCATCAGATTCAATTCTCTACACACAAACACAACACTCGCTTAAACGCCGCTCTTCCATGACATCGGTGCTGGACCGTGCTCGCGTTCAAACATGCGAGCTGCCCGGAGTAATTTTTCTTCCTCAAACGGGGCCGCCAGTAACTGCAATCCGATGGGCAAGCCGGACGCACTCATCCCCGCCGGAATCGAGATGCCCGGCAAGCCCGCCAAGTTAGCGCTGATGGTGTAGATGTCCGCCAGATACATCTTCAGAGGGTCTGCCGTCATCTCACCGAGCTTGAAAGCCGGAGTCGGGTTAACTGGCGATGCAATCACATCGACATTCTGAAACGCGGCATCGAAGTCTTGCCGAATCAACCGCCGCACCTTCAACGCCTTGAGGTAGTACGCGTCGTAATAGCCAGCCGACAACGCGTAAGCACCGAGCATGATGCGCCGCTTCACTTCATCCCCGAAGCCCTCGGAGCGGCTCGCCTTATACATCTCAACGAGGTTCGAGAATTCAGTCGCCCGATGGCCGTAATGCACGCCGTCGTAGCGAGCCAGATTGCTCGAAGCTTCCGAGCACGCGATCAAGTAATAGACCGCGATGGCGTACTTCGAATGCGGCAACGAGATGTCGACGATCGTCGCACCGAGAGACTTATAGACCTCAACGGCTCGTCGAACTGCCGCTTCCACTTCGGGATCGAGTCCCGCCACAAAGTGTTCGCGAGCGATACCGACTCGCAGTCCGGATAGCGGTTGTTCGACAGTCGCTGCGGTCAGTGTCGGCGGAGCGTCGACACTGGTCGAATCACGGCGGTCATGCCCAGAGATCGCATCAAGCAACAAAGCCGCGCCGGAAACATCTCGAGCGAAAGGGCCGATCTGGTCGAGGGAACTCGCATAAGCAACGAGTCCGAATCGCGACACTCGGCCATAGGTCGGCTTTAGGCCAACGACACCGCAAAACGACGCAGGCTGGCGGATCGAACCGCCCGTATCACTGCCCAGAGCCAATGGTGCAAACCCAGCCGAAACAGCCGCTGCTGAACCGCCGCTCGAACCGCCCGCAGCATGCTCGAAGCTCCACGGATTGACGGTCTTCCCCAGCGCCGAGTTCTCTGACGAAGACCCCATCGCGAACTCGTCGAGGTTCGCCTTGCCCAGCAGAATGGCGTCAGCTTGCTTGAGTCGCGTCGCCACATGCGCGTCATACGGCGGCACAAAGTCCTTCAACATCTTGCTAGCACAAGTCGTCTTGATGCCCTGCGTGCAAATGTTGTCCTTCAAGACGATGGGCAGCCCCGCCAGCGCGCCCACAGCTTCACCGGCGGCACGACGACGATCGACTTCAGCAGCTTGGGCTAATGCAGAATCGGCGGTAACCGAAAGCAGCGCCCCGACTTGCCCATCTCGGCGTTGGATGGCATCAAGGTATGACTGAGTAACCTCGACAGCCGACACACTGCGACTCGCCAACTGACCGAGCAACTCGGACGTGGTCGAAGTAACAAGACTCATGAAACGAGATTCCTGCTTCCGAGGTTTGAACGCGAACACAAAAGACGTTCGAGCAAAGTCAGCCGTAGCTCGACGCCTCAAGCCCTGACTGGCCTACGCGTGCTCCAAAATCTGAGGCACCAAAAAGAACTTGCCGTCGGTCTTGGGAGCATTCGACAACGAGGCCGCTCGCGGCAACGACGCCACGACGACGTCTTCGCGAAAGACATTGGCCACATCCGCCACGTGAGCCATCGGAGCCACATTGCTGACATCAACTTCGTCGAGCACAGCCACATAATCCAAAATGCCGCCCAACTGCCCAGCGAACTTCGCGACTTCTTCATCGTCGAGCTTAAGTCGCCCCAACTCGGCAACTTTCAGAACATCTTGAGTCGTCAACACGATGGAATCCTCACATCAAACAGTCGCCTTGAAACGACAACACCGAACAGCAGCTTAGCCCCCAGCGTTCGCCATCGTTGACAAGCAGGCGAAGACTCATCGCAGCATCAACGATTCGACGAAACCCACTGAGCCTAGAGAGACCTAACTGGCCAACTCCGACGAGTGCTTCAATCAGCAACTCTTCAAACGCAGCAAGGCGAAGCTCCGAGCACGCCGAAAGGCACGCAAGAAACTTCGCCTTGAGTCCGTTGAGCGACCTGCACTCATCGACGTCACGAATACGGAGCGACAAGTTTGCGAGGCAACGCTACGAGACAACCAACCGAAACCGTGGATCTAGTTCGCCACAGCCGGAGCGGCTGCCGAATTTCCCGAAGTCGGCAACGTGAAAGGCAATCGGCGAATCGCCTTTTGAATCTTGCCCGAACGAATGCACTGAGTGCAAACGCGGCTACGACGATTCCCTTCCGGAGTCGCAATCTGAATGTATTGCAGGTTGACGAAGAACTTTCGCTTCGTCTTGCCGGTGGTCTTACGGCCGTTTCCGCCGAGGTACTTCGGCTTACCGCGCTGAACCAACTTGTTTCCTGTGCCGGGAGCTTTTCCACAAATCCTGCAGACGCGCGCCATAGCGTCGCCTCCGAAATCTAACGAACCATCCGAATGAGAAGCGGGCTGCAATCTCTTACGTGAATTGCACTTAGGCCACGAAAATCCGTTCTGGCCAGCCCGGAAAGGGGCGGGAGTATAGTCAAACAGCAATGAGCTTCAAGATTCGAGCAGGCAAGCTGTTAGGCAACTTTTTAGAGACTTCACGCCCAAGCTGCGGCCCATATTGACCATGTTTTTCTGAACGCCCTAAAGTCCGACCACGCCAGCGACCCCGATCGGCCATGTCCGTAGCTCAAACTCGATTAGTCTTTGCCGACGGCGAATCAACTGACAGTCTCTAGTGCACCTTCAAGTCTTGAAGATCGGATTCAGCGAGTCGCAGAGCGACTCGCCTACGTAGCTCAGTCGCTCCGCGACTGAGATTGGAACTCCGAATCTGAGTATTAGAGACGCACTAGCCAACCTCAAAGCAGGAACATCGAGTGACAGCCAAGCTGTGTTGGATCCTGCTCTTGGCCCTTCTGCTACGACTCGGTGCTGCATTCGCCGTTCAAAGTTATCTCGACAACGTCGCCCATCGCAACTTTCTCATTCCGGGCGATGCCAACGGGTACTGGGAACTCGGGCAAATGCTCGCACAGGGCCAGACTTTCGAAATCTTTGATCCGCCTCGTCGCATCATGCGCATGCCGGGGTTCCCGGCATTACTGGCAGCTTCCATCAAGCTCGGTGGCGAAAGCTTGTTCTGCGCTCGCTGCCTCATCGCGTTCTGCGGCACGGCGGCCTGCGGAATGACATATGGGCTTGGTCGACAACGTTCGACGAACGAGTCGGACTCGTCGCCGCACTGCTCGCTGCTATCTCGCCGACATTCATCGGGTTCAGCGTGGAGATCCTCAGCGAGACTCCATTCGCAGCAACTCTCACCTTCAGCCTCATCTTGCTCGCCAAGTTAAGTCAGTCAAAATCTGAGCGTCCTGCATTCCGTCTCGCGTTGCTAGCAGGAGCGACTATCGCGTTGGCGACATACATGCGCCCCACGTGGTTACTTGTGGCACCAGCATTTGGACTATGGCATGCCGCGCGACACTGCCGAGAACTCGCCACGTTAAAGCGGTCGATCATCGAATCGGCTTTGATCGCGATTGGATGCGGAGTCCTGCTAGCCCCGTGGACCATTCGCAATTGGGATAAGGCCGATCGACACCTTGTTCCAACAACCCTGTGGGTCGGCCCAAGTCTTTACGACGGACTGCATCCTGGCGCGACGGGAGACAGTGACATGCAGTTCTTCGAAGACGACCGACTCATGGCCAACGGAATGTCGGAGTACGAGATGGACCGAGAGTACCGACGTCGAGCCTGGGAGTTTGCGGGCGCGAATCCAATGCGAGCGATCCAATTGGGCCTCATCAAACAAAGCCGGTATTGGAACCCAAGCCTGAATGCTTCACAGTTCCGCCATTGGTGGCTGAATCTGCCGATCGCAGGATTCTTTGCCATCACGTTGATTTTCGCCGTGAGAAATGCGTGGCAGTTGCGATCTCAGGCGACCTTGTTGCTGCTAACGATGGGACCGCTGCTGTACTTCGCCGCCTTGCATCTCTTGTTTGTGGGATCGGTGAGGTACCGTTTGCCTGCAGAGTATCCTCTGTTGGTCCTGTCAGCGGCAGGCGTGGTGCAATGGCGAGATCAACGGCGTGTTGTGAGTTTGCCAACGAGCGAATGATGTGAAACGGCAAGGATGCCAAGCATGTTGAGCACACTATGGAAAACCACGAAGTGGCTGATGCTGCTTCTGCTGCTGCTCATTGCAGCCGGCGGAACAGCGGCAGTTTACTTCTGGAATCACAGTGACGAGTTACTCCGCACGGCTCTACTCGATGGCATCAAGAAGTGGGCCCCTGACGTCACTCCGCAGCTTGGCCGTTGCCGCGTTGACCTGCTGGGACGAGTCCATCTCGATGACTTCTCACTCACCTTATCCGGTGACGCCGCGCCGTTTGTCGCTTTGCCTGAAGCTGTCATTGATCTCGATCGCGACGCCTTCTTGCAGCGACAAGAAGTCGTGATTCAAAACGTCGAACTCGGGCGTCCTCAGGTTCTGCTATCGCGAGACTCAGATGGCCGCTGGAACTTTCAGAAGCTGCCACCGTTGCCTGCAGGCAAGAAATCCGCATTGCCGGAAGTGCGAATCGACAAGGCCAACGTCCGAGTGGAACTCGCTCAGTCCAGCAAGACACCACCCGGCATCCTGCAAGTCAGTAGCGCCAACATCAGTTTGAATCCCACCAGCAAACGCACGCTCGACCTGTTGATCTCGGCTGATGTCGAGAACCTCGGACGAGTCACCCTAGATGGCAAACTGAATGTCGACGCTCAAACTGGCAGCGTGAATGGCACGTTGGCGGGACTCAAAGTGAATCGGCGCATGCTTGAGTTCGCGAGCATATTTGAGCCGCGTGCGATGCAACAGATCGCGCAGCTCGAAACAAAGTTGAGAGCTGAGTTTCTCAAAGATCCAGATCCAGCTTCTCCGTCGCCGTTCTCCATCCAGGGCATCGCGCGCAAGGATCGCATTCAGCCTGGAATTCGGATGACATCGAATTCGCAAGGCGAGGCAGTGAACTCTGCAGTCGTCCCACCGATTGCCGTACCCCCGGGAGCCGAGAAGAACCGCTTCGTTTCTGCCAACTCCGCCGAAGCCAAGAAACCAATCTCGCATGCCATCGCTCCCGATGCACTGGGAGCAGCAGATTCCATTCTGGGGCTCACAGCAGAATTGAATCTCGGTTTTCAAATCGAACGTCGTCAGCCTGAGTCGACGCCTCAAGTGCGGTTGACCTGTGACATCGTCAGTGGCGAAGTCACGAACACCGCCCTCGCCTTTCCGTTGGCAGATTTACGAGGACAAGTCGAAGTCACTCGCGAGCGAATCAGTATTCGTCAACTCGGTGCGACGAATGGCCCCACCGAAATCAACGTGCGCGGCGAAGTGCTGCTCAACGAGGGCGAACCCACCGGACGCATTGGTTTAAGGATCGATAACATCGCCTGCGACCAACGCTTACGAGACCGTCTGTCGGTGGGCTTTGGTCGCATCTACGACGCGCATCACCCGCAAGGCTTCATCGATATGGAAGCTGTCGTAGCAACTACACCCGAGGGCAAATGGAAGCCGGAATCATTCACCGTCTCCGCTAACAAGTGCTCGGTGAAGCACGACGTCTTTCCGTACCCGATCGAAGATGCGGTCGGAACGATCTCGCTCAAGGGCAAAGATCTTGTCATCGACATGCGAGGCTATGCCGGTCGGCAGCCCATCACTCTGACGGGTCACGTTAAGAATCCCGGTCCCAATGCCTGGATCGTGTTTGATATCGAAGTTGCCAATCTGCCAATCGACGAACAGTTCGCGAAGGCTTGCCCGCCCGGCCTGCAAAAGACCATTGCGGCGATGCAACTGCGAGGACTCGTGGATGGCAAATGGCATCTAGAAAAGGAACCCGGAGAAGGCCGCCCATTCAAGCCAGATCTCGTTGGCTACTTGCATGATGCCAGCATGATTTACGAACCGTTCCCGTACCGCGTCGACGCGCTTTCGGGAAAGCTGACCTTCGACGGTAAGACGTGGACGTTCTCCGATTTCAAAGGATTGCATGGTGGCGCGGTGCTCGCGGCGGGTGGCGTTTATGTGAAACCCAAAGGTGAACCGGGACGACTCGATTTGACCGTCGATACGAAAGACGCCCCCATCGACTCATCGCTGTTCGATGCCGTACCAAAGTCTCTCAAGAAGATGTGGCAAGACTTCCAACCACGCGGTTCAATCAAGCACTTGGTCACTCGCGTGGAGTGGGATGAAGGCACGCAGCCCATCGTGCGACTGCCTGTCATTGAGATCTCACGCGGTCGCAGCTTGATGCCTCGGTTCCCGTATGAGCTGACCGACATTGAAGCCAGCTACGAGTACATCCCAGGTCACTTCAACACTCAACAGAATCGTCGCCTGCCGGCCTTGTTGAAGGTCAAGTCCTTCGAAGGTCGGCACAACCAGACGCTGTTTTTGGTCAATCGCAACGCGGGCTTCGCAGAGATCGAAGACAACGGCGACTGGCATCTCCGTTTAGAGAATTGGCAAGCTCGCAAACTGCGTCCCGATCAAGACCTGCAACGCGCAGTTACATCTGGGCTTCGTGCGGTACTCGCGACCTTCGATCCCGAGCACGACTTAGACGTGACCGGTTTGCTCGATCTGCGAGGCACTTCTGACCCGCAGTTTCCAATGACCGCAGCTTGGTCCATCAAGACGGAGCTCACCGGTGGCTCGGTCGCAGCGGGCCTCAATTTCAATGAAGTGCATGGCACTTTGACCTCGACCGGAACATGGGATGGAACGGAAGCCAAAGTCGACGGAACCTTGGAGCTCGACTCATTGAAGGTCTTCGAGAAGTACGAGCTCAACGAAGTCAAAGGACCATTCAAGCTGAGAGACGGCTTGCTGACCTTCGGAACGGAGAAAGCTTTGGAAGGCGTCTTCACCGATGATGCGACATCACCCAAAGAACAGATCACAGCCAAGTTCCTGCAGGGCTTACTCACATTGAATGGGCAAGTCGCCATCGATCAGACGGCGGGATATCAAGTTCGCGTCGCACTCGCCCAAGGTCAGCTTGAGACCTTCGCTCGCAAGTACATGCAGAAGGGCGAGCAACTGCGAGGCACCATGCAGGGTTGGATGGACATTCGTGGCGAAGGCAGTAACGCTCGCAACTTGGCCGGCACTGGCCAACTTCAAATCAGTCCCGCCGCGCTTTACGAGCTTCCGGTCATCTTCCATGTACTCGATGTATTGATTCCGACAGGCACGAAGGCCGCCGCCTTCAGCTACGCACTGTGTTCGTTCCGAGTATCGAGAGGACGCTTCCTCTTCGACGCCATCGATTTGGTCGGGGACCAAGTGCAGATGCGTGGTCGAGGTTCTGCCTCGTTTGATGGCGACATTGATTTGCTGTTCTCGTCGATGCTGCCTTACTCGATGCTGCCGAAGAGCCCGTTCCCGTTCTGGGTGCCGGTCGTGACAGAGGTCAGCAACTTGGTGACGAAAGCCACTCGCGAAGCGACTCGCGGTTGGGTTGTCGTAAAAGTGACCGGCAAGACGTCTGATCCTCAAACGGAAGTTGTTCCGGCCGCGAGCCTCGATGAAGCCTTCAAGGGATTCTTAAATACTTTGCGGCCGTTGCCGTTAACGCCGCAGCCTCTGCGGCCGCAGACAGCAAATGGTCGTCTCGACGATCGCCGGGCTCTTAGATAGATGTTCGCATTCAGCCAAATCGGGTTAATCACTCTGAACTGGCAGGCGAGCAGACATGTAATGCTGGCGGCATCAATTCATTCCGAAGCAACGCAGGCTTCTGAACTGGATTCATTTTCGCCGCTCGTTCTATACTCGCTCGGCTTTAGATCTTGTGTCTTTTCAGCTCAGATTGACCCGCTACGAACTCGTTGGATGAGACCGTAATGACGTCCGGCACAAAGCAAATGCTGATCGGTTCGTTTGCCGCTGCCGCAGTAGTCGGTCTGCTGGCGATTCTCGACATGGCCACAGGGATGCCGTTCGCTGGAGAAATGGTGCAAGACATCATGTTTCTCGTGAGCGCGGCGCTGATCGGCTACATGTGCTTCGACACCTACAAAGAGCTGTCGTAGTCGCCACTCCGAAGGAACGGCAATGACCCAAGGATCGGTGTCAGGCTGGAAAAAGGTGCTTCCGTGGCTGAAGTGGCCGCTGGCGTTGGGCATCATTGGTTTTCTAGTCCATAAGAACCGCGATCGTTTCATCGAGCTTTGGCAGCATCCTATTCATTGGGAGTATTTGGCGATCGGCTGTGCCCTTTGCCTGTGCTCGGTGATGCTGACGTTTCTGCGCTGGTACTTGCTGGTCTGGGCTCAAGAGTTCCAGTTCACCCCGCGAGACGCTCTGCGCATTGGATTCTTGGGCTATCTCTTCAACTACATCGCTTCCGGCTCCATCGGCGGAGACGTCGTTAAGGGAGCGATGTTGGTTCGACGCCAGAAAGATCGACGCCTGGCTGCTGTCTCGACTGTGGTCATCGACCGCATGTTGGGACTTGTTTCGCTGATGTTTGTGGGAGCACTTGCAACCGTCATCGCCGAAGGAGAAGTCCGCGATCGAGCCATCATCAACAACGTGTTTTGGATCGGCGCCGCCATCGGGTTGGGGATCGTGGGATTGATGTTACATCCCGTCTCTTCCAATTCCCGACTCGTCCATTTGATAACGCGAATCCCCAAGGTCGGCTCTGCCTTCGCGGACTTGGCTCAAGCAGCAGCGATGTACCAATCACGTCGCCGCGTTGTGATTGCGGGAATCATGATCGGGATCATGGGACAGTTCGGAGTGATCTCGTCCTTCTACTTCTGTGCTCGGGCCGTTGGAGATCCAGCAGTTCTGCCCGCCTACACGACGCACCTATTGCTGATGCCGCTGGCGGAACTCATTGGCTTTGTTGTACCCACTCCTGGTGGCATTGGAGCTCTCGAGTTCTGTGTGCAGAAAGCCTACGACCTGGCAGGTTCCAGTCCCGAGCTAGGTTTGGTCGCGGCTGGTGCCTATCGACTGACTTCAATCTGCGTCGCGATGATCGGCGGCGTTTACTATTTCACCGGACGCGATGAGATCAAAAAAGTGCTCGATGAGGACAACGCCGAGCAGGATGCTCGACCGACAGACGCAGTCTAATTCCCGCCAAATGGTCTCGACCAAAACTCGCTGATCCACCAGTCTCCCAAACGATCACGCGTCAACAAGACAGATCGACCTCAACTCTTTCCTCGCCATCCACAAGGACGTGAATCGAAGATGCTCAACCCTCGCCACGGATGGATCGCTTTGATTGTGCTCGGTGTCGAACTCACCACCGGAGCCATGCTGTTACGAGCTCGCCCGACTCAGCCGCAATCGGCACCGACCAGCACGTCAGCCTCAACCGAATCATCGATCCGCGAACGACTGATTGGCACTTGGCACGACAACTACCAAGCCAAACGCACGTTGACGATTCGTCCCGACGGCACGGCCACCATGATTTGCGAACTGCAGGGCATGCATCGTCTCTTCGCCACTCAATTGTTGTTCGAACAAGAGTGGTCGCTCGATGGTGACCAACTCACGCTCCGCACGTTGCGCGGAGAACCACAGAAGAAGATCGACTTCGTTGTGAAGCTCAAAGGTGACGTCGCGCGACAACGAGTGCTCGAAGCCACCGACACTCTTCTCCGAGTCTACGATTCCGGCGAAGAAGCCGAGTTTCGCTGGCAGCGTGAGAACGAACATTCGTCGGACTCAGCAGAACTGCTGGCACAAACCGAGCAATAAAATCATCAGCGGCTGGTTACAGCTCGCACCGCTTTCCGGTCGCTGCAGATTCATAGACGGCGTGCACCACTTCGAGTGCGTGTATCGCCATGTCTGCGGGGACGTCGCTGGGGCGTCCCTTTGATAGACAATCGAGGAAGCAAGCGAAGTCATTGCGCAGTGTCGGTCCGATCGCGAACCAATCAGCCTTAGTAGCGACGCCGCCGGCTTTTTGAGTGCTGGTCCAGAACCCCATCGGGTCTTCGGGATGAGCACTTGCCGGTTGCTGCCACGGCGTTTGATCACACAAGACTTCCAGGCGCGGTTGATTGGCATCGATCGTCACCGAGCCGTGCGTTCCGATAATGCGAATATCGTGCTGCCCGAACGCGCGACTGCTCATCCAACCGCACCGTCCGGCTGTCACTTCAGCTTCAAGCCCACCTTCCAGAGTGAGCAACGCACAGGCGAAGTCTTCGACGTCGTTGCGTTGATGCTCGGCAAAAAAGTAATTGCAAGTCGTCGCGTCCACTCCGCTGAAACGACGCCCGGTGAGCCACTGCATCAAGATCAAACCGTAATAACCAACACACAAAAACTCGCGTTTCGAATCAATGAACGAGAACCGAGTCGGTCCAGCCTTCTCTTGCCGAGGACGCGATAGGTCAGCCGTGCCAGCCAGCCCTTTCGCAAAGGTGATGTCGCAATGCAATCCGATCAGATCGCCCAACTCTCCGGACTGCACCAACTGCTTGGCGCGCTGAGCTGCCGGAACTCGCACCATGCTGAATGACTGGCTCAACACACCCGCATCTCGAATCGCTGCGCCAATTCGCCGAGCGGCGTCGACGGTCGGAGCCGGGTCTTTATCGAGATAGAGATGCTTCCCCGCGCGAGCACACGCAATGGTCATCGCCTCGCGACGTTCAGGGTCCGAGCAAATCGAAACCAACAGCACGTCATCGCGCCGAATCGCGGCATCGAAATCGGTCAGGTACGGAATCCGTAACTCATCCGCGAGAGTTTGATTGAGCTCTCTGCGCCGATCCGAAATTTGCGTCTCGTCCGTTAACCCAATCAGGCGACATCGAGCATCGGCTGCCAACGCGCGTGCGTAGTTCTCTTGATGAGTTTGATTACCGGTTACGATTAGCAAGCCAAATGGCTCGGACATCATGAAGTCTCGGACCAAGAGTAATTCGAAGTGCAGCCCAACGCTGGGAAGAATACTTACACCGGGAGCCAAGTCAGCAACACGACCGTACCAAGCTCAGTCACGTCAAACTTGCGTGAGTCCGCAGAACAAGAACACGGCCTTACGCTTAAGCCTTCGGTCCGAGCTTCGTCAGCACGAGTTGCCCGTTCGCGCCAGCACTCGCCAGCGTCATGGCATCGGGACTGAGTGCCAAGTCACGAGCGTGTCCTGGCAACTTGAAGAGATGGAATTCGTTCTTCTCAGCCGGCTTGAAGAAATAGAGCACGCCACCGCCACCGCCGCCTGACAGGCCAATCAAGAAATTCTTAGGATGCCAAACCATGCCCCAGCCGTTGCCTTGAATCGCGGTCTTGGCCAGATGCACGACGACTTCTTTCCCCTCAGCCCAATTGAACTCAGCCACTGCCGCGTTGCCCACGCCAGCAAAGGCATTGGTCACATTCGTAATACCACAGCCCGCCAAGAACTTGCCATCAGGACTAAACGCCAACTCGCGATAGCCACCGATGTCGGCCCAGAAACCTTCGTCGTACTTATGCAATGAGGCGGACTTGAAAGTCCTCAGTTGCTTGCCGGTATCGAGATCCCAATGGATCAAGTTGGCCTTCAAGTCGCCCGAAACCAACTGCTTTCCATCCGGATGCAAGGCAACGTTGTAGACGTGCGACTCATGCCCAATGAATTCTCGAACCAACATCCCATCGGCAATGCGCCAGAGCTTCACTTTGTTGTCGTTGCCACACGAGACCACATGAGCTTGATCGGGGAGCACCACCAGAGCTCGCACCCATCCGGCATGTGCGTCGATCTTGCGAATCGGCTCGGGAGTCTCTGCGTCCGCGTTCCAAATGATGACTCGCCCGTCGTAGCCGCCGGAGATCATCAACAAGACGTCTTTGTCTCCGTCTTTGGTCTTCGCGAACGCGAGCCCGCGGACCCAACTGTCATGTCCCCCAAACTCGGTCGCTTTGCCGTCTGCCAAGCTCCATCGAACCACCTTATTGCTTTGCGTTCCCGCAAAGACGTAGCGGCCTAGTGGATCAAAGCGACATGAAACAAGAGGGCTCGGATTCTTGAAGTCCTT
Organism: Planctomycetaceae bacterium; assembly: GCA_900299185.1. Taxonomy (GTDB): domain Bacteria; phylum Planctomycetota; class Planctomycetia; order Planctomycetales; family Planctomycetaceae; genus AM-0621. The sequence goes on along the minus strand of OMIV01000317.1, from coordinate 21,845 downwards.
AGCAACATGAGCTTGCAGCGGATCGGCGGGCATGTTGAAGCCTTTCAGAAAGAGTGGGCGGGCTCGCAGTGTGTGGCGAGCCCCCAGCTCTTTCAACATGAGCATCGGCTTCTGCGTCCAAGCAAGTAGGTTCGGCGAGCTTACCGATTCGGGAATTTCACGATGGTCATCGAACCGTAACCTGGCTGCCACTTGCCATCGAATTCGACAGAGCCCACAAGGTCGCTTGCAGTGAAGTCGCCGGTCGGATCCTTCTGCAAATGACCGGTTTGATCGATGTAGATCTTCACGAGATACCGACCTGCATTCAGACGCTGTTGTTGCTGCAGTTCAGTCGCTCGCTTCGAACCGCGAGGTGCCAACAGTGACATGTGCTGTTGCCAAAGGTTGCGATCTCCAGCGACTTGCCGATCTCCCACAGCCACCGGACGAGCCGACCATGACTGCCCATCACGAGCATAGATCTCGGCCCGCAAGACTTGCTTGTCGAACTTCGCAGGGATGCCTTCGACCTTGAACCACAAATCGCTGACGAAGGACACCTCTTCGGACTTCTTCGGTAGCTCTTTCGCGTCCTTGTAGGTTCCTTTCACGACGGCGGCGTAGTCATCAATGAAAGCTTTGAATTGCTTATAGGTTCGATCGCCGACGACAGCCTTTTGACCGCCACCGTGCTGCACCTGCATAGTTGGTTTCGTAATCAACAAGCTCTTCTCGGGCGCGTCCACATCCACGATTCCAGACTCGACCAAGTGCTTCAAAGTCCCCTCGGGATCGCGCGGCTTGATCCACGAAACTCGATCACCGAATTTCTTGGCCTGCTGTTGGTTGCGATCTGGCGAATGGCACGCCGCGCAACGTCCCGACTCATTCCAAACATTGTCGATAAACGATTCCAACACGCGATCTTTACGAGCATGCCGAATGACCTCGTCGCTGACAGCGGGTCCAATTGAGTCCGCACTGGCTTTCACTTTCAGCAATTGAGGGTCCTTGATCGCAGCTTCAATCCAAGCTTTGAAAGCAGCCGCCTCTTCGGCTCGAACCTTGTCCGTCACCAAGCTGGCTTTGGCCGGCTTTCGCTCGATGAATTGCAGCAACTTCGACTTCGCCGGGTTCTTGGTATCGATCATCCCCCCCGCAACCAGCGCTGCAAACGTCTTGTCTTGTTCCGGGAAAATGTAGTCCTTCAGCTCCACTCCCGAGAGATGGCACTGGGTGCAACTTGAGGGTCGCTTCGAATTGAGGATCGGAACAATTCTCTTCTCGAAGATCTGCAACGCCGAGTCAGCAGCATTTGCACGACCAGACGAAACCCACATCGCGAGCGTGACCCCCAAGAGAAGACCCACAGATACAGGTTGCGTAAGACGTCGTTTCATAGGATTTTTCTCCTGACTTCGTTCGAACGGATGGAACCGCTAGCGTTCGCCGCGTCGCGTGCCCCTTTGGTATGGAATGTGTGAGCCCCGAAATGAGATCGCACCGATTGCTACTATTTTTGTCCCTGCTGTCGTTGTTCAAGTTGAGTGAGATGATGCCGGAAGTCAGAGCCGAAGAGCGAAAGTTGGTCGTGCGAACTTACGTACCTGCGACGGAAACAATTCCATCTCAGCGAGCCAACCTGCATCAAACTTGGAACCCAGCCGAAACGGCCGTCATCGTCTGCGACGTGTGGGACGCTCACCACAGCGTAAATGCTGTTCGTCGAATGAGCGAGTTCCTACCACGCCTCAACAAGCTGCTAACAGTCGCTCGTGAGAGTGGCGCAACCATCATTCACTCGCCCAGCGATTGCATGCCATCCTACGAGGACCATCCGGCCCGCAAGAGTGCTCAACAAGCGCTGATTGAATACACCAAATCTGGAACATTGCCACCCGACATCAATGCCTGGGTCAACCTGACGAAAGCCGAGCGTGAAGCCTTTCGCAATGGTTTGGGTCGCTATCCGCTCGACCAATCAGACGGCGGCGAAGACGACGATCCGATGGCACATTCAGAGTGGGCCGGCAAGCTGCGACAGGAAGGTCGGAACCCCTCTTTGCCTTGGAAGAAACAATCCAGTGTCATCGAGATCAAGGACGGGGACTTCCTCAGTGATCGAGGAGAAGAAGTCTGGAGCGTGCTGCAAAACAAGAAGATCAAACTGGTCGTGCTAGTCGGCGTGCATACCAACATGTGCGTGCTCGGCAGACCATTCGGCTTACGTCAGATGGTCAACAACGGCATGCGAACGGTGCTCGTCAGAGACCTGACAGACTGCATGTATAACCCCAAACGTTGGCCCTTCGTCGATCACTTCAGTGGCAACGATTTGCTGATCGCGCATGTCGAACGCTTCGTGTGCCCGACGATCACGAGCAATCAAATCATCAACGACGGCCGCGACTTCTACTTCGCCACCGACAAGCGTCTGCCCCAAGATCGCGAGCTCGACGAACTGCCCGCCAAGGCCATTTCCCCCAAACGAAATGCGGCCTCGGATTGGACCGTCAAAGCTGTCCCCGCGACCGAACCGCTGCTGCCACCGCTGCCAGAAGGAAAGGTCGATGATCGAGCAATTTGGTATCGCTGCACGCTGCGTTTGATGACGCGCCATCTAGGAGACAAACCCGAACTGAAGCTAGTCCTACGCGGCCCCATGCTCGGTTCCAAGGTGTGGCTCAACGGCCAAGATTTGGGTGAGCCCATCCTCAACGACGAGGGCTTGCCGTCTGTCACAATTCCGTCATCTCTGCCCACCTGGGACGATGCAAACTTGCTTGTGATCCGACTCTCCACCAAAGCCACAAAGTTGGACAAAGCCCCGTTGTTAAGCAACGGCACGACTCCAGCCACAGAGCTAGCAGGGCTCTGGCAAGCACGAGTTGGCGGAGCTGGCTTGCTCAGCAATATCCCGCTGCCCGCGAAGTTCGGGACGACTCCCGAGATCGTCTTCGAGCCCGGAAGTGAGCGTTGACGGTCTGATAGGCAAGTCCTAAAAACCTACCCGCTTTTCAGCCAGTTTTGGGCTTTCTATGGCGAATTGGTCGCCGATTCAGACGGCTGCGGACTGGTGCACGCTCTTCGTTGTAAGCAGGACCGCAAACGCATGGCCCGATTGACTCAGGCCGATTTGGTTGACCTCAACCAAGCCTTCGAACATCGCACACCTCAAGAGATTCTCCGCTGGGCCAAAGACATCTTTGGCACTCGTGTCGCGGCTATCTCCGCCATGCAAGAGGCGGGCAGCGTTGTCTGCCACATGATTCATACGACGAGCGTCGATATCCCGGTGCTCTTCGTCGACACCGGCGTCAATTTCCAAGAGACGCTGGATACACGCGACCGCCTCGCATCCGAGTACGGGTTGAGGATCGTCACGCTTTACCCCGAACTGACGATGGAAGAGCAGACCGCCAAGCACGGCATCCTCTACCTCTCCGTCGAGGGCCAGAAGGAATGCTGTCATAAGCGGAAGGTCGAGCCATTAATGAAGGTTGCTGATCAGTACGACGCCTTCGTTGGTAGCCTCCGCCGTGCCGAAGGCGGCAAGCGAGCAATCTGCCCGGTGCTACAGATCGACACCGAAATGAATTCGCTGCGCATTAATCCTCTCGCACTGTTCACCGACGAGCAGTTGGAGTCCTACATCCACGGCCACGACGTCATTGTGAATCCGTTGCACAAGCAAGGCTTCTCGACGATCGGCTGCAATCGCTGCACGACTCCCGTGATGCCGAACGAACCCAAGCGAGCCGGACGTTGGCGTCACCTGGGTCCGTGGTCCGTCTATTGCGGCATCAATCCGAGCGACCGCGATCAAACCAACTCACCAGCGATTGATCTGCCAGAAGACCTCATTGACCGCATCCTCGGCCGCAAGACGGACTTCGTCATTTAGCGAGCGATGTCGCTAGTCGAAGATCGAATTGGATAATCGCTTCGAGCCTTCCGGCAAACACACACCACGATGGTTCATTGAGACCGCGTGATGGTCACTCGAGGCCGCGCGCGATTGAAACAACATCGACACCAAGTGCGTTCAACTTCCAGGTAGATCCTCGTCTGCCGCTCGCCAAAGGACGGTCATCGTGGAATGGCTGACGCGGCAACTTGAGTTACTCGCCGAGCAAGGTCTGAAGCGAGAACGGCGAGCGTTATCGCCACTCGCGGATGGCTGGGTCGAATGGCAAGGCCGTCGCTATCGCAACTTTGCATCGAACGACTATCTCAACCTCGCGAGCCATCCGCGCGTGCTGGCCGCCACGAATGAGCCGCTGAAATCGACGGTGGGATCTCGTGCCAGTGCACTCGTCTCTGGCAGAACCATTTGGCACGAGCAACTTGAAGAGACAATCGCGACCTTTGAAGGCTCGGAAGCGGCCCTGCTCTTTCCAACTGGATATGCCGCCAATGTCGGGACGATTGCAGCACTGGTGGACTCGAACGATGTGGTCTTTTGCGATCGTTGGAATCACGCCAGTTTGATCGATGGTTGCCGCCTTAGCGGAGCCAAGCTGCGGGTCTATCGACACGACGATCTCGATGGCCTGCAACGCGAGCTTTGCAAGTGCTCTACGTCTAGCCGTAAGTGGATCATCACCGACTCGGTCTTCAGCATGGACGGTGACATCGCCCCATTAGCCAAGCTGTGTGATCTCGCCGCGGAATTCGAAGCCGATCTCATCGTCGACGAAGCACATGGCACTGGCGTCTTCGGAGCGACAGGCCGCGGTGTCGCCGAACTTACAGGCACGGAACACCGCATCGCCGTTCGCATCGGAACGCTCAGTAAGTCTCTGGGCACTCTGGGTGGCTTCGTAGCTGGTTCGAGATCTCTTATCGATTGGCTATGGAATCGAGCCCGCAGCCAAGTCTTCTCGACGGCACTTCCGCCAGCAATCTGCGCCGCGGCATCGGCTGCGATTGAGATTCTGCAAGCCGAGCCAGAGCGCTGCCGCTATTTGCTCGAGCTATGCGACTTCTTCCGCAGCGAACTCCAATCTCACGGAGTTCAGCCGATGCTCGGTTCGATTGGGCCGATCGTTCCTATCGTGATTGGAGATTCCATCGCCACTCTAACGATCGCTCAGCACATCGAAGGTTCGGGATATCTTGTCGGAGCAATCCGACCTCCTACGGTGCCAAATGGCACCAGCCGTTTACGAATCAGCGTGACATCGGCCTTCAACCCAGCCGATCTAAGCAACCTCGCGGTGACTATTGCCGATGCGATCTCCAGTTCGAATAACAACGCCTCATCCTGATCACTCAACGACAAGGACAGCTCATGCCTACGACCGTGAATGGAATCGGAACGCGTTACGTCGGTAAGAAAAACCAAACCAGCGAGATGGGCCGTTGCCAACATTGTCACCGAGATGCAGCGCTGTCGTCTTACGAAACCGGGCTGTGGTTCGTGGTGCTGTATATCCCCATCATTCCGCTGGGTAAGAAGCAGATTCTGAATCAATGCTCGCTCTGCTCGATGCACAACGCCCTGCCCCTCAAGGATTGGCAAGAGCTAAAACAAAACGCGATTCGTGACAGCATGGAATCCGTCAAGCAGAACGCTGCGGATCCCGAGGCAGCTCGTAACTTGCTCGGCACCCTGGAGTACTTCCAACAGAAGGACGAACTCTTCAAGGTCGCGGCATCGTTCAGTCAACAATACGCCGCTGACGCAGCGATGCAGTTTTTTATCGCCGCGACACTCGAACGAGTGGGCAGCCTCGAACAAGCGGGTGACTGCTTCGAGCGAGCCTTCAAGCTTGAACCAGAAAACCTTACCTACCGTCGTGCATTTGGAATGGTGCAAGTCGAACGAGGCCAGTTGGCTGATGGCAAGAAGCTGCTCGAGTCCTTCGAACCGGGAGCTCCAAACTACGATCGCGGCGTCATGTTGTTTGTCGCTCAGAGGCTGCAACAGCACGGCGATGACGAAGCCGCACTCGACGTCTACCGACAGTTGCTGACTCTCGAAAAGGACCTCGGAAGAAACACCGAGATCCGTCGCACCGTCAAGCAGCTTGAGAAGAAGCTCAACGTCGAACATTCCATTCTGCCGTCGCGTTCGTTGTTTCAATCGACGGCATTCAAGGTGTCACTCGCCTTACTTCTGATTTGCGGCGCGCTGTTTGGCTGGAGTTACTACGTCCAAACACATCGGCTCTTGCATGTTTGCAACGGACTGGGACTGCCACTTCAAGTTCGTATCGACGGCCAGGAGATCTCTGTTTCGCCCCGCAGTTTCGTGGCACACCCGATCGCAGAAGGCTCACACAACTTCGAAGTGACTCAGCCTGCGGCTTTGCGGACCAATGGTCCGTTTCTGGTTTCAACGAGTCTGTGGCAAAGACTTGTTGGCAAGTCTGCATTCATTCTGAACCCGACTCGCACAGCGGTGATTCAATGGGCCGAAGCAACTTACGCCGCGCGAGCCGAAGACAGTGGCATGCGAAGTCTGTTTTTCTTCTCAAAACCCTACGAGCAATTTGACGGCCTCGATCTGGTCTTCACGGACCCACCGCAGAGTGTCCGCATCGAGAACGGGAAATCGGCGACCAAGAAGTTCGTGACGATGATCCCCGGCGAGCCAGAAGGATTGATTGCCTTCATGACTAATCAAGTCGATGGTGCGTCGCTGATCGACCTTGCCGAGCGACATCTCGAAGGCGGCCTGGGTTCCAAGGACTTACTGCGGTCATACATCCAGCAATTAGGTTTGCAGAGTCAATTCGAGCGCGGCTTCCACTTCCTCGCCAAAGGACTCCAACGACGACCGATCGAAACAGAGTGGCATCGCCTCTATCAATCAATGGGACAGCGCACGAACCGCGCGTTTCAGATCTATGACGAGTACCGCAAACTCGCCGAGCAGAACCCCAACGATTCTGCCTGTCTCTACCTGCGCGGCCGGATCGAATCTGACTCGCATGTCGCGACTTCATTCTTTGAGAAGTCCATCGCGGCCGATCCCAAGAACCCCTACCCGCTGTATGCCATGTGCCACATGCTGCGTGCTCGAGGACGATTTGCGGAGGCCAAGCGAGCTGTCGAAGAAGCATTGAAGCACGATCCCGAGAACCATGAGATGGACGAGATTCTGTTCCAACTGCGACTGGCTCTGGGTGAAACTCAGACGCTCGAAACAGAGCTAATCTCCAAACTCGAATCAAAGCCCATGAGCTATCAGCTTCACACGGCCTTGCTGATGGTGCTCGCAGCGCAAGGGAAGCTAGAGGCAGCTCGCAATCGCCAAGATCTCTTCGCTGTTCGCATCAAGCAAACCTGGCCGGAAGATCCATTCGACCTCAGCACCGGCAGCGACCGTTTGATGGCCTATCTCAGCGATGACTTCGAACGCATGCTGTCGCTGAGCCAAAGCATCAAGCAGCCCAAGCTGCGTGAGGTCTTGGCCTTTGAAGCCTTGATTGAGGCTGGTCGCTTTGAGCAACTGGAGCACACTCAATTCGCGGACCATGCCCCGCAGCGCGGCTATCAAGAGCTGACGATGTCACTGGGCTTTACGTTGAACCAACAACGCGACAAAGCCCAACAGTGGTTTGATGCTGCGCTGGCCGACTTCCGCAAAGGCGACGCCGAGACCCAGCTCCTGGCGGACGCTTTCCAGTCTGAATCAAACGCGGACCTCGTCGACAAACTCGATCGCATCTCATTGCAGGCTGACGAACGCATTCTCGTCGCACTCGCTGCTGCCGTTCGCGCGAACGGAGAGCACCGAGCAACACTTTTGAATTGGGCTAAGGTGGCCAACGTCTTGCCCAACTACCCACAAAAGTTTGTGGCTCGGGTAATCAAGCACTTGGAGTAACTCGTACACAAGCAGCGACTTCGCAGATCTCACAAGCGGCCGCTGCGGAAGACTCCATAAATCAGCCAGATGCCCAGAAAGCTCGACAGGGCATAGATCGGCACGCTGATCCAGAACGAGTCAGACTCACTCTTCAGAACCAGTGACGAAGCCACAATTAACGACGCCAAGATCAAGCTGATCACGATGCGATTGCTCGACCGATCGACTTCCGTAATCAGCCGATCGAGTCGCTTGTGTTCGACTTCCAACTTCAACTGGTCCTGTTTCAGCTTGTCGAGTACCTCAGACAATGCCCCCGGTAGCGAACGACATAAATTGAAGAGATCGGTTGCCTCTTGAATGACCTGCCCCGCGACGCGGCGCGGCGAGTACTTCTTCCGAATCAGCTCTTCGAGAAATGGCTGTAACACTTCTGCCACATTGAACTGCGGACTCAGCGACTTGCCCACACCTTCCAAGGTGACGAGTGCGCGAGTCAGCAACAGCAAGTCGCCTGGGCAACGAATACCGTGGCTGGTGATGATTCCAACAAAGTCGCTCAACAAATTGCCGACATCGATTTCGGTCAGCGTCAGACCGTAATAGGTATCAATGAAGTCACGCAGATCAGCCTTCAGCAACGAGACGTCGATGTCATGCTTCGAAGGACTCATCGATTTAATGAGCCGCACGGCGTTCGACAGATCTCGGGTGATGACAGCTTGTAGCAAGTCAACGAGCAGATTCCGCAGCTCCTCGTCGAGGATTCCAATCATCCCAAAGTCGAGTAAGCACAACGAACCATCGGACAAAACTCGGATGTTGCCGGGATGCGGATCGCTATGAAAAACGCCCAACTGAAACGCTTGCTTCAGGAAGATGCGAGCACCGTTTGCAGCGATGGCGTCCGGAGAAAGTCCAGCCGATCGCAAACCATCCAGGTCGTCAACTCGTAAGCCCGACACGAACTCCATCGTCAAGACGTTACGTGTCGAGAGTTCGGTGATCCCGCGCGGGACATACAACGTAGCGTCATCGCGAAAGAGGCGTTGAAACTGAATCAAAGTTCGGGCCTCGCGAGTGAGGTCCATCTCGCGGCGAATGGTCCGCGAGAAGTGCAGCACCAATCCGGCAGGGTCGAAGGCTTCGGCTTCGGGCACGTACTTCACCAGTTGCATGGCGAATTCGGACATCAACTCCAGATCACGTTCGACATCATCCGCCGCGCCGGGCCGCATAATCTTGACTGCAAGTTCGCGTCCATCGTGATGCTGAGCACGATGCACTTGCGCCAGCGAACCACCTGCAGTCGGAATTACATCGAACCGACGAAAGGCTTGCTCAACAGGCTGCTCTAATTCGGTCGCCAAGATTTGAAGAGCGACTTTCGAATCAAACGGCGGAACGTTCTCTCGCAAGTGCTTCAACTCGGCGAGCACATCGTGCGGAATGATGTCCGGTCGCGTACTCAGCACTTGCCCGAACTTAATGAAGGTTGGCCCCAGTTCTTCGAGAGCACGACGAATGCGTTGCGCCCGAGATAGCGGCGAGGCCACATGACGGCGGCGCAGAATGACTCTTTGGCCCCAACGTAAATACGGTCCCAACTGCAGGCGTTCGACCAGATCACCGAAGCCATGATTGAGCAGCACACTGGCTATATGCCCCATCCGACCAAAGTTGCGAATCAGTCGTAGCGGGCGAGCGTCCACAAGACACCTATCTTTGAGCAACAGAACGAGCAGGCCGCGAAGTGAGGTCCGCTTGCAGTGTGCGATCAAAAGGTGAATTGGCCAACGGGTCGAGCAAATAAATCCGAGTGTCGTCGCTGTAGAACGGGCCAGCATTCTCTAGCGAAGCAAACTTACCTGCGACCTGTTTCACGACATCGGAACTCAAACGGCTCTTGAGGAAGCTCCAATTGTTCCGCTCGCGGCTGTTAAGACACCCGCGTTCAAACAGCGCCACGGACTTCATGCTTAAACGGGTTGCAACCTCGGCATCGACATTCGCAAGCCCCTTGGCCACCGTCGCAAGTCCGGCTGCAAACTCCCAATGCTCCGACGGAGTTTTAATCTTCGCTTCAGCAACCTCTTCGACGAAGGCGGCATTGAACGCGTTCGTCTCAGACTGCCCCGCAGCCGCTCGCACGTTGGCGTAAGTTCTCATCAGAAGAATCGCGATCTGCGATTGCTCGGGCGCTTGAATTCGAGCGTGTTCCAACAACGCTACTGCTGCGGGCAAACGGCCCAGTCGCAACTGACACAACGCCATGTTGGCCAGAATCGCGGGATCATTTGGTGCGAACTTCCGAGCGTGCTCCAAAGTATTCAACGCCTCGGTCAGAGTGTCGGTCTTATAAGCCGACCAAACTCGTTGATAGCCGCGGAACGCCAACACTTCTTGCGGCTCGCGACCTTGCCACTCAATTAAGTCCAACAGTTTCGCCGCCTCCATCACTTGACCCTGACGAGTCATCGTGCGGCAGAGACCAAGCTTGGCTCCTTCATGCTCTGGCTGCGCCGTTCGCACCTTCTCAAACCCAGTTCGAGCGACAGTGAGATCGCCTCGATCGAGTGCATCGAATGCTGTTTTCAAGGCGGCTTGAACACCGGCTTCATCGACAGGTTGAGCAGCAGCCGGCTGAGTTTCTGGTCGCAGGTTGAACGCCGCCAAGACGCTTGCCGTCAAAATCACGGCAGCGGCAATTCTTCGTCGATCAGACGATCGCTCTGGGACGACGACACTACCAGTTCGCTGGATCGCTTCCAGTTCGCGAGCAAGATCAATGGCAGAAGCGGGCCGCTCGGCGGTGTCGTAACTCAAGCAGCGCATCACAATGGCTTCGAATCGCTCGTCGATATCCGAGTTAATCGTCCGAACGCTTGGTGGCGCTTGGCGGCGATGGTCCAACAGACGGCGAATGCCATCTTCAGAACTTTCGGAATGGCCGAATGGCAGTCGTCCCGTCAGCAACTGATAGAGCGTCGCCCCCAAACCAAAGATGTCAGTCTTCGGCCCGACGTCAGCGAAGCCTCGACCGGCAAACGCTCGAACTTGTTCCGGGGCCATGAAGGGCAACGTACCACCGATGTTGGCCGGACTCTGAGCAGCGTCTTGTCGAAACGCGACATTGAAGTCGATCAAGACCGGCATGCCTTCGACAGTTACCAGCACATTGCTCGGCTTCATATCGCAATGCACGAAGTCCAACGCATGTGAGGCGGCCAAGCCCCGAGATAGCTGGATCGCCAGCCTTAAAGCCCAGTCGTTGAAACTCAGTTGCCCCCAGTCCTGCCCGACTGCGGCACGCAGGTCAGCCTTCGCCACAACTGCGGCAACTCCACGTGCATTGCGAGGTACTGCCTGCCAGCGATTCTTCGGCTGCCACACACTGCGAATGACATCGTCGAGTGTCGTGCGACTTATCATCTGCATGCTGATGGCAGACAGGTCGCGATCGGGAACTTCTCGAACATCCAACACAACGCCAATTGCGGAGTGCTGAAGTTGAGAGAGTGCTTCGGTTTCATGCGTGTCGTTGCGACAGAACTTGACCGCGACTTCCCGGTTCTTGAACTCCAAGTCGCCAGCCAAGAACACTCGTGAGAACGCGCCTTTGCCGATGGGCTCGATCAACTCAAAGTTGGCCACGGTCTCTCCCGGCTGTGGCCAGTTCACTTTGTCGTCGGCATCACTTGGCTGCCGAGCAAACACGCCCGTCAGTTGTGTCAGTGCCAAGTCGACCGCCAAAGAGTCGAGCAAATCACTACGGATCGAAGGGAAGCGTTCTGCGTACTCCAGCGGAGTCAGCTCTTCGTCAGCATCCATGCGATCAGAAAATTCTTCGATCGCGAATTCAATTAGAGCACGACGTTCATTCTGCAAGTCAGGATAAAGCTTCAGCACATCGTCGACGCGAAAGGGTCGATCCGCCGGCCAATTCAAGATGATCTGTTCGATAACGTCATCGAGGTCCATCTGCGTTGTCGCAGCAGGACGACGAGCGAAGAACGATCGAAAGAAATCCTTCATGACACTCATGATGCTTCCGTGAGTTTGATCCGCCGTGGATCGTTGGCCCGATTAACAAGCGACCTGCAGCCGCTACTTCCTGAGTCGCTCAAAGATATCTTGGATGACTCGCCGAATGCCACGGGCACTGACCTTGCCATCCAGCTTCGCACTGATTTCCCCGCTCGTGAAGCCCTCGTTGTGCAGATTGAAAATCGTCCGCTTCTCCGAAGAGAGTTCCTTCGTCCGCAACGCAACTTCTTCTCGAATGACCGCTCGCTGACTGGGAGACAGCACGTGGCTCTGGAGCCTTCCGTTCTCATCTAACTGAGACGGCGTTGGGACTTCCTCGTAATGAAACCCGTCCACATTCCGACCGAAGACTTCGCGGTGACGGTCGATGATCTTATTGCTCGCAACTCGAGCCAAGAAGTTGATGAGCTTGGCCGGGTCTTCGCAATTGGCGACGCGTTCCAGATGCCCAAAGACCGCGCCCCAAACCGATTGAATGCAGTCCTCTGTTCCATAGAGAACTCGAACTCGCCGATGGCGAAAGCGACGCTTCACTGCTCGATAGACATGCGGAGCAAACTCAACGACCAGCTCGCGAGCAGCTTCATCACTTCCACTGCGCAGCCGAGCCATCATGTCTTGAAATCGATTTAGGTCGTCACGCATCTGTCGGCTCCATGTTTAGGCCATAGGCTGTGGCAACCTGCTTGAATACGAACAGCGTCGCAACTCATCACAGCGTCATCCATTTGAGAAGTAACGTCACAGAGCCAACGCAATTCGAACAACGAGTTCTCACGGTCTCCACAAGGCCAGACGAGCGAAGCGATTTCAGCACCACTCATGCGTGTGTTCAAGCGCTGGAATGGTCGCTTTCATGAATATCACCAAAGCCTGAATTGTCGCGTCGGCAATGCCTGCTGAGGCCATAAAACATCGCGAGTCCGGTCATCGCTCCAGCGACATCGGCCACACCATCCCACCAATCGGCATGGCGATGGATTACGGGGATCATCTGTGTCAATTCGTCGAACGCGGCATACACGACGATGACAGCCATCAGCGTGATCCAATCTCGCCCTCGATAACTCCCCGCCACCCAACGTCGCGCGGCCATCAACACCGCCAATAGCCAGTAAGCGCCAGCATGCACCAACTTGTCCGCTCCGACTGGTCCATCAGGCAGGACCGGTCCGGGCAAATGAGTCATGACAAAGATCGCCAACCAGTAAGAAACCAAGAGTGCCTTCACCTGCTTGGAGTATTTCGCCATGCCCAACCTCAACCTCGACAACATCTGAGTTCAACTTCAGCAGCGACTTTCGATTGCTCTGACGATCATTGAAGCCTCGCTCATCAATCATCGACAGCGTCTTCTTGCCGACAGCTTGCGACTGGCAGTATATCGCTTCGCGACTCGGTTCCGTCGAACCGTTCAGGAGCCCTGCATGAGCGACCTTATCACCGCCGTGATTCTGATTCTCGCGCTGAGTGTCGCCATTCTTGCAATCACGATCCGAACCACTCGCCACCTGACGAAGGGTGCCACAACTCTGATTGGATTCGTGGCCGGGGCGCTCTTGTTGGTTTATCTGACACAGCTTTGGGGCCACCCTCGGCTGTCCAAACTGCTGCCCGTCTCAGCTCTAATCGTGTTGGGCAACTGGTTCCCGTTAGCAGCATCGTTCCTGGCTGGGATTACTTGGACTCACGGCTATGGCAGCAATCGTCGAAGAGTGCTCTTCGGTACGGCGTGCTTCGTGATTTCGATGTATTCGGTCGTCGAACCGTTTATCGGTGAGCCTCCGCACTGCATCGATGATTGGAGCGTCGACGGTTACTGCATGCAGTCAACCATGCAAACGTGCTCGGCGGCGGCAGCCGCCACTCTCTTGCGGCAGTTTCAGATCGCCACATCGGAAGCCGAGATGGCTCAACTTTGTTTGACCCGAGGTAGCGATGGCATCCGTCGTGAAGGCACAACATGGCAAGGTCTCTATCGCGGGCTAAGGCTTAAGACCGCTGGCCACCCCATTGAGGTCGATGTCTTCGAAGAATCGATGGACGACTTCATCCATAATTTCAAACAACCAGCGATTGTGTTCGTGGGCTTGCCTCTCGAAGGCTCTTATCCGAAGTCTTTTTCCGAGGAAGAAGGTTGGACGCCCGGAGCACGCCATTCGGTCGTCGTGATGGAGGTCTTGCCGAACAGCATGTTGGTAATCGCCGACCCAGCAGCTGCTGGCTTCGAGTTCTGGTCACTTGATGAACTCCGTTTGCTCTGGCTCGGACGGGGTATTCGATTGAAATCGACAGCGCCATAAACTCCCATCGTCGCGTCGCCAGTAATTTCTCACCGCGACTCTTGAACAATCCAACAACCAATATCGACGCCTCAATTGCACTCACGAGGATTCGTCTCATGCCGCCATATTGCTCGCGCCGCGACATGCTCCGCACCGGCTCGCTGGGCTTCGGATCGTTGGCGTTGGCGTCATTACTCCAACAGGACCGATTGCTCGCCGAATCAGAATCAAGAGGAGTACTTAGCCGACCATCTCATCGAGGACAGGCTAAGTCAGTGGTGTTCTTTTTTGTTGGCGGAGGACCATCTCAGACGGACCTCTACGATCCAAAAACACTTCTGCAGAAACTCGATGGCCAAGACGTCCCCGAGTCGATCGCCAAAGACATTCCCAAGATCGCTCGTGCTCCGCTGACCGGACTCCTGGCCAGCCCTTGGAAATTTCGTCCGCATGGCGACAGCGGCATCCCCGTCAGCGAACTTCTGCCCCACACAGCTCAGTGCGTCGATGACCTCTGCATCTTGCGAAGCTGTCAACACAACTCGCCAATTCATGCCCCTGCCGAGTACCTGACGATGACCGGCAGTCTGCTCGGCAATCGCCCCAGCTTGGGAGCTTGGCTGTCTTACGGTTTGGGAAGCGAGAACCAAAACCTGCCGAGCTACATCGTCTTTCGCACCGGTGAAACGGTTCGACCACCAGCCATCTCTTCGGGCTTCTTGCCATCTCGTTTTCAAGGCACTCAAGTCGACGGACAGCGCGGAATCGCGAACCTCAAGATGCCAGAAAACGTGACAACCACCCAACGTCAGGCTCAGTTGGATTTCATGGAGGCTCTCAATCGTCGGCATGCCGAGAAGCTGCCGGGCAACTCGGACCTCGAAGCTCGCATCGCCGCCTATGAGTTGAGTTTCCGAATGCAGGCCACAGCACCCGAAGCATTCGATCTCACTGCGGAAACGCTGGAAACTCAAGATCTCTACGGGCTCAACAATCAACCAACTGCCGAATACGCGAAGTATCTGCTGCTGACTCGGCGATTGGTTGAACGCGGCGTCCGGTTCATTCAAATCCGCTCGGGAGGCTGGGACGCACACAGCGATCTGCAGGGCAATCACGGCAGCAAGTGCTTGGCGAGCGATCGTCCGATCGCGGGCTTCTTAAAGGACCTGAAGCGACGCGGATTGCTCGACCAAACGCTGGTCATCTGGGGTGGAGAATTCGGACGAACTCCCGCCAGCCAGCGAGGAGCCGCCAAACCTGGCCGCGATCACTCACCGTCGGGATACACCATGTGGATGGCCGGAGGCGGCATTCGGGGCGGTCAAATCATCGGAGCAACAGACCCTGTGGGTTATGCAGCCATCGAGAAACCCATCCACCCCAACGATCTTCATGCGACGATTCTGCATGCGATCGGCATCGATCAACACAAGCTCTACTACGAGCACCAAAACCGTCGAGAACTCGTCACCGTGCTCGGTGGCAAAGTTGTGATCGAAGTCTTTGGGGCGTGAACTTTCAAGATTCTTCCCTAGCCATGTCGGTCAATCCGCATGTTTGACGAGCTTGGCAACGACTCGACGACTTCCGCCGAATAACAATCTCCTGGAGAACTTCCATGATGCGATCGCTGTGTATTTTCAATTCCCTAGTGATGTGCATAGCGATAACGGCTTCGAAGTGGGTTCAAGCTGCCGACACCACCTCATGGGAAAGTTTGATTCCCGCCATTGAACCGAACAAAGCCGGTGTTACCGGCTCGTGGCGCAAACAAGACGGTGGGCTACTCGTTAATGCCGCTCAAGGGGCGCGACTAACTCTGCCTGCTCGTCCGACCGGAGAGTACGACTTCAAAGTGAGCTTCACGCGCCGTACCGGTAAAGATTCGATCGCCCTCTTCATTGTTTCTGGCGGTAAGCAAACCTCGTTCGAAGTCGACGCCTGGGGCCAGAATCTCGCCGGGCTGCAACTAATGGGCGGCAAAGATCTCCGCGAGAACTCGACTCGTGTTTCGAACCAAGCTCTGCAAAACGGTCGGCGTTACACGGTTGAGCTTCGAGTTCGCAAATACCGAGTCGAAGCCTTGCTCGATGACAAACCGTTGTTGACGCATCGCTCAAATGGTTCCGACTTCAGCATGCTCGATCTGTGGCGAATGCCGAACGCCAACGCATTAGGTATCGCAGCCTGGGACTCCGAGACTCTGTTTCACTCGATCGAAGTTCGCAAAGTAAGCGGTGAGCTAAACCTCGATAGTTCGTCTGCGCCAACAACTGCGACAGTCACGCAAACGACCAAGCCGATGCCGCCCCCGACGACAACACCTACGCCCGGAACTGGAACAAATCCTACAATCGAGCCAGCGAGCAACGCCAAACGACCGCGCGTTCTGATGGTCATCGCCAACATGCACTTCTTCTATCGCGAGTATTCAGAACCTCGACAAGAACTCGAACGAGCGGGATGCATCGTCGAAGTCGCCGCTGGCCGAAAGGTGACGTGCTATCCCCACAATGGGACCGGCGAAGGTGCGGATCGCGGAGCGGTTAACCCGGACCTTGCCATCGCTGATGCGAATGCAGCTCGCTACGACGCCCTGCTCTTTTCTGGCGGTTGGGGATCGTCGATGTACCAGTATGCGTTTCAAGGCACTTACAACAACGCAACCTACAACGGCGACCGCCGAGCAAGACAAGTACGTCGCCGGCCTTTGTCACGGTGTCTCGGTGCTGGCGTGGTCGCGAGTCAACGGCCGCAGCCTGCTGGCAGGCAAGCGAGCCACAGGGCCGACACTTAACGGTCCTGATGGAAACTATCCCGGAGTGCGAGGGACGCCGTCGTCGCGTTGGAATTCCGAGATCAACGGAGCAGTCATGGTGCCCCCCAACTCGGTCGGCGATCCCTCGACCCTCGTCGACGATGTCGTCATCGATGGCAAAGTTTTGACCGGACAAGACGATCCCACCGCCCGCGAGATGGGCCGCCAACTTGCTCGCCTCTTGACGACAAGCAGCAAATAAAAAAGGCGTTGTGAGCGATCAACCAGCGGATCGCTCACAACGCCTCGAAGTCCAATAACTCTCGTCGGCGAAAACTCACCAACGATTACGGAAACGCAAAGATTGCTCCGGTGACTGCCGCACCTTCAACGATGGCGGCCTTTGTGTTCCACGGAATCTGAGGAATCTGCTTAGGAGCACAATCGCCGGGACGGTACCAGCCGAGTGTGTACATATTCTTACAAGGCCCGTCGATCGCCATTTGGTACGGCAAGCCCACGAGCTGCACACCGAACCGTCCCACCGAAGCAAACGGCTGCACGACGGGATGCCATGTGTGGCCGTAGCGTTCGAAAGCCGGGTCTTCGAAGTAGAGCGGATTGTGGTACATGTTGGACGACTGCCATTGGAAGCAGGTCGACTGCATCGGACGAGGAGCAACGGCTTCCTCACCCAGCCCAACCTCTTCCGGTCGCTGCAAAGCAGGATCGATGTCGGTCCGCATCACACCTTCTGGCGTGTAATCGGCGTAGGGCAGAATCGACGTGATGTTCTTCAACTTCTTGGGATCTGACGTCGTGTTCTGATAGCTCGCTTCGATGACGCTGGGGCTCAGCGTACGAGCCGCCTCGTACCGCTGCGGAGTGATCTCCGGCTGAGGAGCACTGCGGTCAGGCAAGGTCGGAGCAATCGAAGGCTGCGGCAACGACTGCGGCCGTACGGCACGTTTCGCACGAGCGGCATTCTCTGCCTCACGGCGTTTACGAGCTTCTTCCTTGAGATGCTCCCAATCCTTTTCAGGCGTCCGATTCAGGAATCGTTCCAGAGGAGACCGACTCGGCTCCTCTGCTCGAACGACCGTCGTGCTTCCCCAGGAAAGTCCGGCCACAAGTGCCGAACTAAGAAGCGTGCTCAGCACTGTAGTTAGGTGCTTCTTGCGTGATGGTGATGTCATGCGGGTGGTTCTCCCTAACCGAAGCTGCGGTGATTTGAATGAACCGAGCCTTCTGCAACTCAGGAATCGTCCTTGCTCCCAAGTAACCCATTCCGGCCCGCAGTCCCCCAATCAACTGATAGAGGAATGTCGACAGCGGACCCTTATAAGGAACTCGACCTTCAACGCCTTCCGGGACGAGCTTGCGAGCATCGTCTTTTCCTTCCGACGTTTGGCGATAACGCTCACTACTGCCTTTGACCATCGCCCCGAGCGAACCCATGCCTCGGTAACGCTTAAACGACCGGCCCTGATAGAGAATCATCTCGCCAGGACTTTCCTCGAGACCGGCCAACAAACCTCCCAACATCACGGTGTTAGCTCCCGTCGCGAGAGCCTTCGTGATGTCGCCGCTGTATCGGATACCACCGTCGGCGATGATGGGGACAGCCCCGGCAGCGCCTCGCACAGCATTCGAAATCGCAGTCAGTTGCGGCACGCCAACGCCAGAAATAATCCGCGTTGTGCAGATCGAACCCGGTCCAATTCCGACTTTGACGGCGTCGGCACCGGCTTTCACCAGATCCCGAGCTCCCTCTTCCGTCGCAATGTTTCCGGCGATCACGTCAATCGACCACTGCCGCTTTAGCTCGCGAACCGTCTCGATCACGTTCTTGGAATGTCCGTGAGCACTGTCGACGGTCAGCACATCCACTCCGGCCTTGAGCAAACTCTCGGCCCGAGCGAAATCACCCACTCCGATCGCCGCACCGACACGCAGCCGCCCCCGAGAATCCTTCGAAGCGCGAGGGTAGCGCAGGTTCTTGTCGATGTCCTTGATCGTGATGAGTCCCTTCAATCGGTATTCATCGTCAATCAGTAAGAGTTTCTCTACTTTGTTTTCTAGGAGTATTCGTTGAGCCGAGACTAAGTCGGTGTGCTCGTGAGCCGTGACGAGTTTGCCCTTCGTCATGACTTCCTCAATCCGCTGGTCATCCTTCTCCAGGAACCGCAGATCGCGACGAGTGATAATGCCCCGCAGCTTGCCGTCGCCGGAGACGATCGGAACGCCACCGATGTTGCGCTGATCCATCATTTTTCGCAGGTCAGCGACGCTTGCCTCGGGCGGCATGGTGACTGGGTCCACAATCACGCCGTGCTCGGACCGCTTCACGCGATCAACTTGCAGAGTCTGATCTTCCACCGACAGGTTCTTGTGGATAATCCCGATGCCACCTTCTTGAGCCAGAGCAATTGCCATATCGCTCTCGGTCACGGTGTCCATCGGGCTGCTGATAACCGGGACGTTCAAGCGAATGTTGTTCGTCAGCCGCGAGGAGATGTCGCATTCGGAAGGCAGGATTTCCGAGTAGGCAGGTTCCAGCAAAACGTCGTCAAAGGTCAGGCCTTGAGTGACGATGCGATCAAGCATGGGATGAGTCCTTTAGGAGTCTGCAACTGGCAAGTCGGGCTAGTCAGCGCGAAGTGTTTGGCGGTCTTAGGCACCGCCCTCATCCCGACGAACAATAGCGTCTCTCAACCGGTTCGATAGCGAGACCAATTGAGCGGGAAGGAGCTCTTCAGCACGTGTTGTTTGAGTCAGCCCTTCGGCCTCGAACGCCTCATCAACTTGGGCCTTAGTGAGGTCGTTGCCGAGCACTCCGCAGGTTACTTTTCGCAACATTTTTCGGCGTTGAGTGAAGACCATGCGGACGTAGTTCTGAAAGAACTTGCGGTCCTTGATGAGTGCCCGTCGCTCCGGCACTGGAGTGATGCTGATGATGGCCGAGTTAACGTCAGGACGCGGCCAGAACACCGTCGGCGGAATGCGTCGAACAATCTTCACGTCGGCTTGCGATTGGACCCAAACCGACAGCCCGTTGTAGTTCGAAATGTGCGGCAGAGCGGCCATACGTTCGGCCAATTCGAGCTGCACCATCACGACGATCTTCGTCCACGGCAGTTCGGTCGCGATCAGATTGGAAATCAGCGGAGTCGCGATGTTGTACGGCAAGTTTGCGACCATCTTCAGCGTGCGATTGGGGTCGACGGCGAGATGCTTTTGGATCTCTTCCAAAACCTCGGTCGCCAGATGGTTCTTGTTCCGCAATGCGTCGCAGTTCATCAGCGTGACATTGGGAAAAACTCCGGCGTGCTCTGACGCCAGTCCGAACATGTTGCGGTCGTATTCAACAGAAACGACATGGCCTGCTTCCACAGCCATATGAGTCGTCAGTCCGCCCGTTCCAGAACCGACTTCGATCACGACATCGTCTCGCGTCAAACCTGCCTCGCGCACGACGACGTCGAGGATATTTAGATCGATCAAGAAGTTCTGACCGAGGTCGTGACGCGGGTAAAACCCATGCCTCTCAAACAAATCCATCAGGAAGGCACGCGTCTGTCGAACCGCTGGTTTCATGCGAAAGATTGTCCTGAATCAAGAGAAGGAGCCGAGCAGACATCCTCGGCCAGCAAATCGGGGCAGGAATGTAGCGGACGATTCCAGGATTCAGGACTCAGTGGCCAAAGATTGGCAAACACCGTTGCGAGCCCGCTCGAATCACCGAGTTCCCAGCCAGCCAAGAATGCCCCAACGCAAAAGAGCTATTGACGGACAAGCTGGCCTCATAAGGGACATCCTCTGTAGCTGTTTCGAGATCCGACCGACGACGAATCGCGACATCGAGTTGCGTCCTGGTCCGCGCGGTTGTTCTCGCTCATGGTTACCGTCACTCTAAGAGGTACTGATGCGATGGCGGCGGACAGATCACCCTGATGATTGGAGATGCTGATGACTCATAACTTTTGTCGTTGGATGCGGATGACGTTCGGTGGCGTTGCGGCGGCGAGCCTCGGAGCAGGCGCGATGGCAGCCGATCCACTCCTGCTGAAGGGACATTCGGAGGTCGTTTACGACGCTCAATTCCTGCCCGGCGGGCAAGCGGCAGTCACGGCAAGCTTCGATCGGACCTTGAAGCTCTGGGATCTCGCGACACTCAAGCCCACTCGCACCATGGAAGGCCATACCGGCATCGTCCTCAGCGTCGCAGTCTCGGCAGACGGAACGATGGTCGCGTCCGGCGGTGGAGATAATCAGATCCGACTTTGGGACGTCCCCAAGAACTCGCCGGCCTCGTCGATCACTGCTCATGACGCTGCGGCCACCGCTGCGGCACTGACGCCCGATGGCAAGACCGCTGCAACGGCCGACAACACGGGAGTTATCCGGCTCTGGGACACCGCCGCTGGAACTCAAAAGCTGCAGTTCAAGTTGCCGTTAGGGATCGCGTTTCTCGATTGGCGAAAAGACGGAGGTCAGCTCGCGGCTGGTGCTAAGAATGGATTGGTGTGGCTCATCAATCCTGCAGATGGAGCTATCCAAGGAACGTTCGGAACTCATGGAATCGAACTCACCGGTCTCAGTTGGGCTCCCAACAATCAGCTCTATACCAGCGGTGCCGACGGAGTTGTTCGACGTTGGCCGACACAAACCAATCCGACGGTCGTCACCGGAGACAACACCGATGCCGTCTTGTCGGTCGCGGTCAGCCCAAACAATTCGATCATTGTCACCGCGGGCAAAGACAAGACCGTCCGAGTCTTCAATCGAGCGGACGGCAAGCAAGTTCGAACGCTCGACGGACACGGCGGCGAAGTCATAGCGATCGCTTACAGTCGCAACAACGTGCATGTCGCGACCGGCGGCTCCGACAAAACGCCGCGCGTGTTCGATGCCAACTCCGGCATGTTGGTCAAAGCCTTTGCTCCGCTTC